>PWSB01000223.1 GCA_003563375.1 Actinomycetota bacterium
CTGATTTTGGTTGGGTGCAGCTACCAGGCAGCAGAGGTAAAGCCTGCTTTAATCGAGGTTCCTGAACAAGAAACAGACAGAGGGCAGAGGCTTTTAAGCCTGGTGGAAGGTGTGGTGAGCCCTCCGGTGATAACCTCACATAGCCATAATGGGGAGGTGGATTCACCGATTGACTATCAGCTGATATTTATTGAAGGATACAGCATGCCCCGTAATAGATTGGAGATAAAGGTAAACGGGCTTTTAAAGGGAGGTTCTGTTTCGGCTGATGATGAAGGGTTTTTCAGGACAGAAAAAGGTGTAGAGATAATCGAAGGAAGAAACAGGATAGAGGTCACTGCGGTACGCTCTGACGGTAAGAAAAGCAAGCCTACTGTCTTTGACCTTTTTCTGAATGTGCCCCAGAGGGTCGAATACACCATATATGATGACCCTCAGAACCTGAGGGAGATATCCAGTATCTATTTTCTAAAAGAAGCAGAGCCGCAAGTATATATCCAAGGCACCTACCTGCCTGAGGCTGAGATATATGTAGAGGTAAACGGCGATGTCGTCGCAGAGGCAAGGTCGGTAAGCGGAGGTGATTTCAGTTTCTCTAATATCAGATTAAGAAAAGGGGAAAATGAGATAGCCGTATGGGGAAAGACCCAGGACCAGGGCTTAATTCAGCCTGTGTTCCGAAACATATTGGTGACAAGCGACAGCCAAAGCCCTTATCCTTCCAGCCTGAAAGGATATTCTGATGCTTTTGGAAATCATCTTAGCTGGACCGCATCGACTGACCAGGATTTTTATTCCTATAAACTGGTAAGGGTTACAGATCCTTGCTTAAATCCCCAGTATCCTGACCACGATGTCATAGCTACATTCAATGAAAGGGGGGCAGCAAGCTATACCGATGAAGATATTATGCCAAAAAGGGCATATTTTTATACACTATGGACGCTTGATAAGGCTGGGAATGCTATCTCCAGCAATGTCCTGGGGCTTCCAGGCCCGGTCTATTCTATAGACATCAAAAGGATGCCGCCCTTTGAGAGCAATACCGTGGGAAGAAGGCAGTGGTATTACCAATATTACAGGATAACCAATACCGGAAATGTGACTGTCGACCTGCAGCCAATCATGGTCTGGATAAAATTGGAACCGGACCCGAGGGCGGAAGACCTTTTTCCATTATGGGAGACACATTTATGGGATGCAGACAGCGGCCAATACTATTATAATAATAAGGAAATAGAAAAGACATATATACCTGATTACTGGGCGATAGAAGAGATAACCGAGACCGGTGATATATATGAATACAGGGTAAGTAAAAATGGCGACATGGATGGTGACAACGAAGAGATGGATGAAGGTGAGACCATAGAGGTGAGGGACATAGTGACCAGGAGGACCCACAGGACAGAAGGGAAGAGGATTATGGAGACCACCTCCACCACCGTGCATGCACACACAGGTGAGGTAATAACTGAAGAATCCATGCAGGTCCTTGTGTCTCCGGAAAAGGTCGGCTCACCTATTGAAAACATACATCCCGGCCATTCTGTAGAGATCGCAGTAAAAATACAGAATGTGACTGCTGAACCAGGCGACCAGATAACGGTGCATTTCCATTTCGCGCCTGTTGACTGCGATGGTTATTTCTTTACCGATGAGGAGGTATCCACAGAAGACATAACTGTGATCAGTACCGGAAGAAACTAGAGGAGGAACAAATATGGCGGATTCAAATAAACCAAAAAAAGGTAAAAAAGAAGAGTTAAAAAGCAAACAGAGTACAGGGTCAGACCTGGAGTCTGAAGAATTAGCAGAAGAGATCGAGGTCCTTCAAAAGGAGCTGGATGAATATAAAAGGTTAGAGGATGAATATATTGAAAGGATAAAAAGGCTGCAGGCTGATTACGAAAATTACAGGAAAAGGACTTTAAAGGAACATCTTGCGCATATAAAGATAGCCAATAAGGATCTTGTAGAGAAACTGCTTCCGGTTATAGATAATTTTGAAAGGGCACTTGAAGCGGGCCAAAAAAGCCAGGGCTCAGATGATGACTTCTACAAGGGTGTGCTGATGATCTATAATAATCTGATGGAGGTCTTAAAAAAAGAAGGCGTTGAAGTGATAAGCCCCAAAGGCCAGGAGTTTGACCCTCAGATCTGTGAAGCGGCGGTCACAGAGGCTATTGAAGATGTTGAAGAGGGGATGATACTTGAAGTTTTAAGGAAAGGCTACAGATTAAAGGACCATCTTATTAGGCCGGCGGTGGTCAAAGTGTGCAAAAAATAAGTTAGGCATACATCAAAAACAGCCTTTTAATCCATTTTTTCATAAATGTGCCGTATTATGCTGCACGCCATTTTTTTTTCTTCCAAGCTATGGTAATATCTCCTGGAAGTCTGATGGAGGGTTTGTAAAGTTTTTTAAAAATCAAGGAGGGTTTTAAATGAAGATCGCAGTATCCGGAAAAGGCGGGGTAGGAAAGACCACCCTGGCTGCATGCCTTGCCAAATATTACGCACAAAAAGGCAGCAAGGTAATAGCGGTCGATGCGGACCCTGATGCAAATCTGGCATCAGCTCTGGGCCTGGATATGGAGGAGTCTTCGGATCTTGTGCCCCTAACTGACCAAAAAGAATTGATAGAGGAAAGGACTGGAGCAAAGCCGGGAGGTTATGGAGCTTATTTTAAGCTAAACCCCAAAGTGGATGATATCTCCCAGAAGTTCGGGGTAGACGTAGGAGGGGTCAGGCTTCTTGTAGCGGGAACAGTAAAGGCGGGGGGAAGCGGATGCTATTGTCCCGAAAACGTATTGCTTAAAAGATTGTTCAAATACCTGGTGGTAGACACTGACGAAGTAGTGATAATGGATATGGAAGCCGGTATAGAGCATCTTGGAAGGGGTACCTGTGAAAACATGGATATGCTTATAATAGTCATAGAGCCTGGGATGAGAAGCGTCCAAACAGCTTTTGCAGTAAAGAAAATGTCTGAAGACCTGGGTATAAAGTCTTTATTTATTGTGGCAAATAAAATAAAATCTACTAAGGAATTTGAAGAGGTAAAGAAAAGGTTAACTGGCTTTTCGATACTGGGCCAGATGCCTTACAGCGAGAAAGTAAGGGAATCCGACCTGGGTTTTTTTTCTCCCTGCGAAGCAGATGAAAAATTTAAAAAGGCAATTATGGAAATAGCAGAAAAAATTGACGTTTATACGTTAGATCAAAAGGAATAGGGTGATAGGATTTGTATAAGATAGTAAAGAAAGTAAAACTTACCGAAGATATAGACAGGTTCGAGGTCAAAGCACCCCTTATTGCAAAAAAAGCCGCCCCCGGCCAGTTCGTGGTCATAAGGGTATGCGAGCAAGGGGAAAGGATACCTTTGACTATAGCTGACTATGACCGAAAGGCCGGCCTTATATCCCTGGTGTCCATGCGCGTTGGAAAGACAACGGAGATGTTAGCCAAACTGGAGGCCGGAGACAGCCTTGCAAATGTAGTGGGCCCTCTGGGGACCCCAAGCGAATTGGAAAAGTTTGGTAATGTGGTCTGTGTGGGCGGAGGTGTAGGCATAGCTCCTATTATGCCCATAGCAAGGGGGCTTAGGGAAGCAGGTAATAATGTGGTGTCCATAATAGGTGCACGGACCAGCGATGACCTCATACTGGAAGAGGAGATGGATAAGATAAGTGACCAGCTTCATGTATGCACGGATGATGGGAGCAAGGGCTTTAAAGGTTTTGTATCAGAATTTTTAGGCCAATACATTAAAAAACAGAAATCAGGCATCAACAGGGTGGTGGCAATAGGACCTGCTCCCATGATGGATGCTGTAAGCAAGGTAACCAGGCCTTACCGCATCAAGACTATAGTGTCCTTGAATTCCATAATGGTAGATGGTACCGGCATGTGCGGCGCATGCAGGGTAGAGGTGGGAAACAAGACAAAATTTGTGTGCGTAGACGGGCCTGAGTTTGACGGCCATGAAGTAGATTTTGGTCTTTTGTTTGCCAGGCAAAAGATCTATTGCCCTGAAGAAGAGCAGAGTCATGAGCTCCACAGGAAGGAATGCCGTTGCACTGGCAGATAAATTTAACAGAAAGGAAATTTTTAGGACATGGCAGATAAGACAAAACAGAAAAAAAAGAGGGAAAAGATACCCAGGACAGCAATGCCCATGCAGGACCCTGAAAAAAGGATTAAAAATTTCAGGGAAGTTCCGCTGGGGTACAGCAGAGAAGATGCACTCAAAGAAGCTAAAAGGTGCATGAGATGCAAAAAGCCAAAGTGTATAGACGGCTGTCCTGTTGAAATAGACATAAAAAGCTTTATTGAGCTTATAAGTGATGACAAATTTGATGAAGCCATAGAAAAGGTAAGGGAAAAAAATTCTCTGCCGGCTATATGCGGCAGGGTTTGTCCCCAGGAAGACCAGTGTGAGAAGGAATGTATTCTGGGCATAAGGGATGAACCCGTCGCTATCGGCAGGCTGGAAAGATTTTTAGGTGATCTGGCCCTCAAAAAAAACATGGAAGACAAAAATCTACTGGTCTCCGGAAAAGAAGCCGAACAAAATGCCAAACATAGAATAGCTGTAATAGGAAGCGGGCCAGCAGGACTTGCATGTGCCGGCGAGCTTGCAAAAATGGGATACAAGGTAACCATTTTTGAGGCACTGCATAAGGCCGGCGGTGTTCTGGTCTACGGCATTCCAGAGTTCAGGCTGCCCAAGGATGTACTCCAAAAAGAAATAGACAGCCTAAAAAGCATTGGGGTAGAAATCAAACTGGATATGGTTATTGGGAAGATATTATCCATAGACGATCTTTTTAACATGGGTTATGAATCAGTGTATATAGCCACAGGGGCAGGCCTCCCATACTTTATGGGTATTCCTGGAGAAAACCTAAACGGCGTATATTCTGCAAATGAATACCTCACCAGGTCCAACCTGATGAAAGCCTATGAATATCCTCTGTGTGACACCCCTATAAAAAAAGTGGAAAAGGTAGCTGTAGTAGGAGGAGGCAATGTGGCTATGGATTCTGCCAGGACCGCTAAAAGGCTTGGTGCAGAACATGTCTATCTTATATACAGAAGAAGCGAAAAAGAAATGCCTGCAAGGGATGAAGAGATAGAGCATGCCAAAGAAGAGGGTATAGAATTCATATTGCTTACAAATCCCGTAGAGATAAAGGGAAAAGATGGATGGGTGGATAAAATAAAGGTGATACAAATGGAGCTTGGGGAACCTGATGATTCAGGCAGGAGAAGGCCTGTTCCCGTAAAAGGCTCAGAATATGACATAGATGTCGATGTAGTGGTAATGGCCATAGGCCAGGGCCCCAATCCACTTTTGCTATCAGCGACTCCGGACTTAAAACTTAACAAATGGGGTACTATTGATGCGGACCTTCAGACAGGAAAGACCAATAAAAAAGGGGTTTTTGCAGGAGGGGACATTGTAACCGGAGCGGCAACCGTTATACTTGCTATGGGAGCCGGCAAAAAAGCGGCACATGCCATAGACGATTACATAAAACATGGTAAATGGTAAGCTGTAAAGGAGAAAAAGTGAGATACCCATATCTTAGATTTTTAGTCCCATTGTTTGCTGCATTATTCATTATCGTGCCCATCGGGGGATGTGCCCTGGCGCCAGGGGCTTCAGAGGATTTAGCGGTAGAGGTACCAGCACCCGAGGAATCTTTAGAAGAGGCCGTAGTAGATTATGAAGCGATGCAAAGGGAAGAAGCAGGGGAATATGCAACCATCCCCCAAACAGAGAGAATGATCATAAAGAGGTCCTATCTTGAAATAGAGGTAGGGGCTGGGGAATTTCAGGAAAGACTCTTTATGCTTAGCAGCCTTGCAGAAAATAATGGGGGTTTTGTAAGCCATTCTGAAAGCTATTCTGATCCTGAAGGAAATATCAGCAGCGGCAGGATAACCCTGAGAGTCCCTGCCGAAAGGTTCGATTTCATTATCAACCAGGTCAAGGAATTTGGTACAGTGATGCATGTAAGTATATCAGGACAGGATGTTACCGAAGAATATGTTGACCTGGAGTCAAGACTGAGAAACCTTAATGCACAGGAAGAAGTGCTTCTTGAATTGATGGAGCAGGCAAGGACAGTAACCGAAAGTGTGGAAGTGCAGAGGGAGCTTATCGGGGTTCAGGAAGATATAGAAGTACTAAGGGGGAGATTGAACTTTCTGGATGATAGGATATCTTTCTCTACAATAGATGTTTTTCTAAGGGAACCTCCTACCATAAGAGAGACCCCAGGCTGGGGATTTTTAGATGCCCTAAGAAACGGGGCCAGGGGGGCGGTAAGAGTCTTTAACGGGATTGTTTCAGGATTGATAATAATCAGCCCTGTACTGGTGCTTATAGCTGTTATTATCTTGGTTATATGGGCTATTTTAAGGAAAAAAAACAGAAGAAGAAAGGGTGGGAAATGAAAAAATCAGGAGTTTTAGGCAACCTGCTTCTGGTCTTTGGGCTGGGAGTTTTGCTGGGAGTCCTTTTTGCGCCGAGGCGCGGTGAGGAGACCAGGAAGATGATAGCGGAAAAAATGGAGGATACCTGCGGCCTTACATGCGCCAATATGGTTGACAGGGCGGCGGTATTAAAGAGCAGGGCATGCGAGTATATCGATGACTTAAAGGAAAGGATGGAGGAAGTAGATTAGGTCATTCATACCTGAGGGCATCAATGGGATTAAGCCTGGCAGCTCTCATTGCGGGCCATATCCCAAAGAAAAGCCCTACCACCATAGAGAAACTTATAGCCAGCAATATAGGGTATAAGGTTATTGAAGTTGTAAGGATAGTAAATTGAGTTATTACGGCAGAGACAGCTATGGCAAATGCGATTCCAGCAATACCTCCGCTTACACTGAGCACGATGCTCTCGGTTAGAAATTGTAACAGTATATCTTTGTTCTTGGCCCCAACAGCTTTTCTTATCCCTATCTCCCTTGTCCTTTCAGTCACCGACACAAGCATGATGTTCATTATGCCTATCCCTCCCACTAGAAGGGATATGCTGGCTATGCCCGCAATTGCAATGGTAAAGATACCTGTAACTGTCTCTACAATATCCAGCATCTGGGTCTGGTTTTGTACCGTGAAATCGCTTTTTTCATCAGGCAAAAGGTTATGTTGTCTTCTGATTATTTGTTCTACTTCTTTTGTGGCATCATCTATTGCCTCTTCATTTATTGCTTGGGCGAGTATTAGGTTGATATAATCCATCCCGAAAAGCTTATTCTGGGCGGTGGTTATAGGGATGGATATTACATTATCCTGGTCCTGGCCAAACTGGTCGGCTCCTATTTCCTTTATGGTGCCTATTACAGTAAAGTTTTGATTTCCTATCCTTATCATCTCTCCCAGAGGGTCTCTTCTTTGGAAAAGATCAGATACAACCCTCTGGCCTATGACTGCTACATTGGCTGAATTAGCGACATCGCTTTCTGTATAAAACCTTCCATCTTCTATGTTAAAGTTATAGATATCCACGGCTTTTTCAGATGATGCATATATGCTTACCTGGGAGCTTGCTCCCATATAGGTAACTACAGAAGAACTTAATATAACCGGTATGGCTCCTTTTATAAATTGTGAATCCCTGTTGATAGCAGCAATATCCTCGTTTTTTAGCTGGTCCTGGGGTACCGTGCCCAGCATTTGTTCAAAACCCCCGTTCCTATCCCTTGAACCTGGGGATACGATGATAAGGTTAGACCCTATGTCCTGTATATTTTGGAGGACCATCTGTTGTGCTCCTGTGCCTATTGACAGCATTGCCACCACCGCTCCCACACCGATGATTATGCCCAGCATAGTGAGAAAGGACCTCAGCTTGCTCAACGCTAAGGCCTGAAAGGCCACTTTTATGTTTTCCAGAAACCTTTTCATCCTATATCCTCTTCCAGTTTAGGCATACTCTTCAGCTTCTCCCTGGCATCTATAGGGTCTGTCACAGCTTCCTGCTTGTTTATCTTTCCGTCCTTTAGGTATATGATCCTCCTGGTATGGCGGGCTACCTCCATCTCATGGGTCACCAGGAGGATAGTCTTGCCCAGCCGGTTTAGTTTTTGAAAGATTGAGATGATCTCTTCTCCTGTTACGGAATCCAGGTTGCCGGTAGGCTCATCTGCAAGGATTATGGAAGGGTCATTGGTCAATGCCCTGGCAATGGCCACCCTTTGTTTCTGGCCTCCGGACAGTTCATTTGGCCTGTGCCTTATCCATTTTGAAAGGCCGACCGAATCTATGGATTCGAGCACCTTTTTTTGGCGGTTGGCTGAATTATTCGAATAGAGCAGGGGGAGCTCGACATTCTGGTATATGTTAGACCTTGACAGCAGGTTGAAGGTTTGGAAGACAAAACCGATTTTTTTATTGCGTATTTCAGCAAGCTGGTTATCACTTAACCTGCTGACATCAACATTCTCCAGAAGGTATTTTCCAGAGGAAGGTGTGTCCAGGCATCCTATGATGTTCATAAGTGTGGACTTACCGGACCCTGATGGGCCCATTACAGCGACAAAATCGCCTTTATCTATCTTAAGGTCGACGGCCCTGAGTGCTTTGACCTTGACCTTCCCAAGGATATAAGTCTTGGTCAGGGCTCCGATATTTATAATATCATTCATCATCGATCCTGGAAGTTATTACCTCGTCCCCTTCCCGAAGTCCGGCCACTATTTCTATGTAGTCAAAGCTAAACGCCCCTGTAGTGACCTCTCTCTTAATGATATCCCCGTTTTCCAAAATGTCTACATACTGGATACCATCTTCCTCATAGACCGCTACCATGGGAACCACAAGCACATCTTTTGCCTGTATGCTGGATATGCTAAGGTTAGCGGAAAACCCATATTTGAAATCATTGGCCTCATCAGGCATAACATTTATCTTATAGGTCACTATCTCCCCAATATTTTCAGGAACCTGGTATATTTTTATTACTTTTCCTGTATATTGTTTTGTTTGGAACGCATCCAGGGTAAAGGAGACTTCCTGCCCGACTTCCAGTTTGGTTATATCAGTCTCAGAGATATTAGAAGAAATAATATAATCTTTGCTTATGATGGATAAGACGGTCATCCCAGGACTGGCAAATTCTCCCTTTGAGAATGTACTTTCAAGGACCAGTCCCTCAAAAGGAGCAACGACCTTGTTTTTGTCAAGGTCAAGGAGAGCCATTTCAAGATTGATCCCTGCAATGTTCTTCTGGCCTGCAGCCTGGTCTATGGCTTCCCTGGCAAGGGCAATCTGTTTTTGTGCATTCTGGGTCTCGCCCAATGTTGTCCAGTGTGTAATGCTCTGGCTTGCCTCTGCCTGTTTATGGGCACTTTGGGCTGAATGGACTTGTGCTTCTGCCTGCACCCGGGTCTGTTCATAACTTGCCTGAGCCATATCTGCCTGTTTCTGGACCGCCTTTAGCTCAGCTTTCAGATTATCAAGGTAAAGCTGTGTCAGGTTAGGGTTTGGCTCATAGGAAGCTAATTGTATACCGTCATAGAGGGGGGTATCCCCTAATTGCGGAACCGTGATACTTTCAGACTCCTTTCTTGCTTCCTCGTAGGCCACCTGGGCAGAATCTACAGTAACCCTTGCAACCTCTAAGGCTTCCCTGGCATGGGCAATGGACTTATCGGCCAGCCTTTGTGCATCATGGAGCGCGATGAGGGCACTTTCTGTGTTTTGAGCTGCCAGATGTCTATTTTCTTTGGCCAACTGCTGGGCTATATGTTCGTTTTCCAGAGCCTGCTGGTAGCTTATCTCAGCTTGGCAAAGTGAGCTTTCAGCAATCGCCAGGTTCTCTCTTGCCTGCTGTATGGAAAGCACCGTCATCTGATTGTCTACCTCGAATAATATATCCCTCCTGCTAAAACTATCGCCTTTTTGCTTTGCCGATATCACCATGCCGCCTGCCTGGAGGCTGTAATTTCTTACCTCTTTGCTGTCGACATAGCCTGTAGAAGAGATCATGTGTATGATATCACCTTTCCGGGCGGTATAGGTCTCTATCTGTACTTCTTCCCTCCTGCAGGATACAAGGATAAGAGCAAGCATTATAAATAGGGCAAGCAGAAGATATATATTTTTATTAACCTTAGCGACCATTCTTTTCCCCTGGCCTTGGTGAAAAGATATCTTTGAATATATTATTAAAGATTTTTATGGATTCGGACATCTGTTCCTTTAGAACTGCTTTTAGAAGCCTGTACTCCCTCCTACCTTTGTCAGTTATCCTGTACAGCCGCCTGGGGTGCTCGCTGTTTAAGCTCCAGCGCCCTTTTACGAATTTCTCCTCTTCAAGTTCTTTTAGCAGGGGGTAGATTGAGCCAGGATTTGGACTCCAGGTCTTGTCGGTCCTATTTTCTATCTCAGCCATGATTTCACTTCCGAACATTTCCTTAAGACATAAAAGATGGAGGGTAAGCAAGGGCAAGAGTCCGCTTCTGGTCAAAACCATGTTTACAAAAGGGTTTATATCCGGGCTTTCTACCCATGGCTGGAAGCTTCTTTTGCCGAAAACCCAATGTTTTTTTATATCTTTGTAGATCTTTTCAGCAAATTTTTCAGGGTTTTTGAGTTCAGACTCTAACCTGCTCTTTATAAAGCCCTTGATCTCTTTTTCTATAGGAAGTTCTTTTTTTGGCATTTCGATATATATCGAGTTCAATACTAATATCAGCTTATAAAGCAGGGGAGCAAAAGTCAAGGAGAATAAATAATTTGTGTTTTTTTAATATGTTTAATACGTTAGAATATAGTAGTCTTATAATACTTAAAATTTTGGACCAAAGGAGTGCAAAGCATGAGTGATTGGACCACTATCATCGATGTCTATGCCAGAGAAATTCTTGATTCAAGGGGAAACCCAACCGTAGAAGTGGAGACTGTACTTGACAGCGGGGCAGTGGGAAGGGCAGCGGTACCTTCAGGAGCTTCCACCGGCCAGTTTGAAGCGGTTGAACTTAGAGATGAAGACAAAAGCAGATATATGGGAAAAGGCGTTCTAAAAGCAGTAGAAAATGTAAACAATATAATAGGTCCCGAGCTTGAGACCATGGATGCCATATTCCAAAGGGAGATAGATCAGATGCTAATAGACTTAGACGGGAGCCAAAACAAGTCCAAGCTGGGTGCAAATGCCATGCTGGGAGTATCCCTTTCAGTGGCTAAAGCGGCATCTATTGCTTTGGACATTCCCCTTTACAAGTATATTGGCGGGGTAAATTCACATCTTCTTCCGGCACCGATGATGAATATACTGAATGGGGGAGAGCATGCTGACAACAGTGTTGACCTTCAGGAGTTTATGATAATGCCTCTGGGGGCAAAGTCTTTTAAGCAGGCCCTAAGGATGGGTGCGGAGGTCTTCCATACCTTGAAAGGTGTCTTGAAAAAAAACGGCCTTTCCACCTCTGTAGGTGATGAGGGGGGGTTTGCCCCTGACCTTAAGACAAATGAGGACGCCATAAAATATATAATCACTGCCATAAATGAAGCAGGGTATGAACCTGGTAAAGATATTTATATAGCCCTTGACCCTGCAGCCACCGAGTTTTTCAAAGGCGGCAAATATCATCTTGAAGGGGAGGCAAAGGTGCTCGATCCCCGGCAAATGGTAGATTATTATCAGGGTCTGGTGGAAAAATACCCTATCATCTCCATAGAGGACGGTATGGCCGAAGAAGACTGGGAAGGATGGAAAGACATCACAGAAAGGCTGGGTGAGAAGGTGCAGCTGGTCGGCGATGATCTTTTTGTAACCAACACCATAAGGCTCAAAAAAGGAATAGATATGGGAGTTGCAAATTCAATACTGGTAAAGGTAAACCAGATAGGCACCTTGACCGAGACCCTGGATGCGATCGAGATGGCAAAGAAAGCAGGCTACAGTGCAGTAGTCTCCCATAGGTCGGGGGAGACAGAGGATACCACTATTTCAGATATTGTGGTAGGGACCAATGCAGGCCAGATAAAGACAGGGGCCCCTTCCAGGACCGATAGGGTATCAAAATACAATCAGCTTTTAAGGATAGAGGAAGAGCTTGGAGAGGAAGCCAGGTATTTAGGTCTAGGGGCTTTTTACAATATTTCTATATAAATCAGATAATTTTATTTATATTTCTTTTAAGTTTATTACCTGAAAGAACAACATATCTTGAATATGGCGGCCCAAAAAAAAAGGTTAACCATTAAAGATATTGCCAAAATAGCCGGTGTTTCTGCATCAACCGTTTCCAATGCCTTGTCAGGGGAAAGGCATGTCAATAAAGAGACCAAGAAGAAAATATTCGATGCTGTAAAAAAATACAGATACACCCCCAATATTATAGCCAGGGGGCTCAGCAAGAAGAAGACCGGTATAATAGGCATCATAATCCCTGACATAAACAATCCCTTTTATGCTGAAGTGGTACGGGGCATAGATGAAGAAGCTAAAAGGAGGGATTATCTTCCACTGGTGGTCAGCACTTATTATGACGATGATGTAGAGATAGCCCAGATAAACAAGCTTGGGTCCCTGTTTGTAGACGGTTATATCTTTGTCGGGGGTACCTGCGGCTTTGAACGGGTTTTATCCTCCATCTCTTATATGGGAGGCTTTGTGCTTGTTAACAGGTATTGCAGAAACGGTAATTTTTCATCAGTAATAGTAGACAGCGAAAAAGCTATAAAAACGGGGGTAGACCATCTTTATACGATGGGCCACAGGCATATAGGATATGTGGGCTGGAGGACCGGGGAAACAATCATCCCTGAAAATAAATATAGGGGATACCTGAGAGGGCTGGAAGAAAACAGAATGACAGGGGACCGAAGCATCATCTTTATGGCTAAAAAAATAATCACCAATCAATACAGCTACGGCTATAATGTAATGGCCCAATATCTCAGGGGATGTAAAAAACCTGCCTTTACGGCCTTGATCTGCCAGACAGATATCATAGCCCTTGGGGTTATGAGGGCATTACAGGACAAAGGCCTTAGCATCCCTGAGGATATTTCCATCTTGGGTTATGGAAACCTTGATGCTGCTAAGTTTTCCAATCCTGCAGTCTCCTCAATAGACATACCAAAAAAAAGGATGGGCCTGGCAGGAGCGGCTATACTTTTTGATTCCATAAGCCGCTTAAGACCTAATAATCAAAGGGTGTATTTCAAAGCTAAAATCATAGAAAGGGAATCGATTGCCAGAGTTACCTGATGTAGAGATATTTAAAAATTATTTTGACCAGACTTCACTGAACAAAAAAGTGACCAGCCTTGAGCTGGTGGAAAAGTCTATACTGGCTGGTATCAGCGAAGATAAACTGAAAAAACATATAGAAGGAAACCGTTTCACAAAGACTTTTAGGCATGGAAAATACCTTTTTGCAAGAAATAACACTGGGTACTTTCTGGTCATGCATTTTGGAATGACTGGCCGTCTAGAATTTAATGAGGAAAATAGAGAGCCAGAATATTACAAGATGGCTTTAAGGTTTAAAAAAGGTTCCCTTTATTATATTTCAATAAGAAAACTGGGAAGAATCTCTTTTACCGGCAGCATGGATTCCTATATTGAACAAAGGAAGCTCGGTCCTGATGCTTTAGAGATAGGGAGAGAAGAATTTTTAAAGCTGGCTTCAAAGAAAAAAGGAATGGTAAAGCCTGTTTTAATGGACCAAACTTTCATTGCAGGATTGGGAAACATATATGTAGATGAGATCTTATATAACTGCCGCATCCAACCAAGGAAAAAGATGCAAAATATGGCAGAAAAAGATTTGAAAAGGATACACACCTGCATGGGACATGTCCTTGCAACTTCCATAAAAGCCAAAGCAGAGCCAGGCAGGATGCCTCAAACATGGCTCATCAAAAAAAGGAAAGAGGGCTTGAAATGCCCAAAATGCAAGGGTAGGATAAAAAAGATACTTATCCAGGGAAGGGGGACCTATTTCTGTTCAGGCTGCCAGGGTTGACAGATAATTTAAATTTTTTTCTAAATGTATTGCCTAATCAACCCATTTTATCTTATTATAGTAATTAAAAAATCATGCCTTTTTAAATTTTATAGACATTTTATAGATCACGTTTATTACTCGGCCGGGCCTGGTCTAAAAGCTAAAAAATAGGGGCTATTTATATTTGCAAACACATAAACTGATAGAAGGTAGAGACCATGGTGAAGAAAATGACCTGTATTGCGATTTTAATATCTATGTCTTTTTTTGCAGGATGCAGCAGCCCTCCGGCTGTTGTCGTCCAAGAGGAAGAAAAAAAAGAAGAAGTAAAAATAACTACAGAGGAGAAAAAGGCCCAACCCACTGAAGTTGAAAAAAAAGAGGACAAAAAAGAACAGATAGAAGACCCAGTCTCCCAGCAAGGCCCCCCCGAAGAAAAGGAAAAAGAAGAAACAGCCCCTGAGGAAAAAGAAGAATTAGCAGAAGATGAGCCCGAAGAAGAGGAAAAGATCGAAGCCCCCATACTTGAGCTTCAAATAATAGAAGGACCCACTTTTGCACAGGGGGAGCAAATAGTTTATTACAGGGTAAATGCTAAAATTAGCGGAAATCCAAGGCCGGCCCTGACCTTTAGCACGGATGACAGTCTTGGGGCTTGGGGAAATGAAATAGCTCAGGTAAACCTTAGCCATGGGCAGTCTTATACCCTTACAACCGTAGCGGAAAATGAAGCAGGCAAAGCTGTGGGTACCGTAACACTTGAATGGCCCGAAGGTGATAAACAGCCAAAAGCACAGATAGATTATGGCACCAGCCATAATTTTAGGATAGATGTATCTCTCACCGATCAGATGGTAAGGGTCTATCACGGAGGCGACCTTATCAGGGAGATGATATGCTCTGGAGGGACTGCTGAGACCCCTACCCCCCGGGGCACCTTTAAGACAAGCCAAAAGATACATTATTCCTGGCTGCCCAGGTTTGATGTAGGCGCTTATTATTTTGTAAGGTTCTATGGATCTTATCTTTTCCACAGCCTCCCTTTTGATGAGGAGGGAAACCTTATACAGGAAGAGGCCGAAAAGCTTGGCCAGCCTGCAAGCCATGGATGTATAAGGCTAAAAGTAGAGGACGCAAGATGGCTATATGAGCAATTGCCTTTAGGCATCGAGGTAAATATTTTTTAATATTCATATGTTTATAAATTAGAATACAGGCGGACAAAGTATTCTGTCCAACTCCTTGTGCTATACTCCCGATAAATTTTTATTGCAAAGTACCGAATATGGGCTTTTTTGAAATCAGAGAACTTGCTA
>PWSB01000080.1 GCA_003563375.1 Actinomycetota bacterium
ACACCTTAAAAGGAAGATTGACAAAAAAAAGGAGATTGAAAATTCTGCAGCCCAATTATTTAAACTTCTTGTAAATAAACTGGACCTGGCTTTGGAGCAGCAGATAAATGTTGAGGACATGGGGCAAAACATAAATGAGATAGGAATGGTCCTTGAAAGGAAAAGACCCAGGGGCTTTGATAGTTTTAGCATAGAGGAAAAAGTGGACGCAGGCGAGCTGGCCAAGCAGAAAGAGGCCATGGGAAAATTGGAGTCCCAAAGGGAAGAGGTAACTAAAAAGATATCTGACCATCATTACAAGTTAAGGGATTTTAAGGAAAGGTTCGAATGGCTTGCCCCAAAAGGATCAAGCTTAAAAATAGATAACCTGCAAAGGCTTGCCAGGGCCGCAGATCTTGCAGGGGACTTAATAACCGAAATAGACACCAAGTTTGAAGTAGCGGTCCAATCCATAGCCATACTGGAAGACATGCTCAGTGAAGAACAATTCAAGATATCAGACATATTCGAAACTTTGTCTGCTTCTGATTACTTTTCACATATAACCGGCGGCCGCTACCAGAGGGTCTTCTATGATTCTTTAAGTTGTACGGTGAAAGTGGAAGACAGCAAGGGCAAAGCCCTGGATTCAGCTTGTTTGAGCCATGGGGCATATGACCAGCTTTATCTGGCCATTAGGATGGCCCTGGCCGAAAAAATAATTAAGTATCCTTCCTTTTTTATTATAGACGATGCCTTCATCTATTCTGATAAAGAAAGGCTAGAGAGCCAGTTCGAGATGCTTTCAAGGCTTGCAGGCCAGGGTTGGTCTTTTATTTATTTTACTGTAAAGGAAGAGGTAAAGGAGATGGCGGAAAAATTTTCTCACAACAGTATACTTACAATGAAAGGGTAGTGCTTTGACAAATTTTAAATATGATCCTAAATTTTATGACCTACAGATCAACTGGGAAGCAAGGCTCAAAAAAGAGATAGATTTCCTGCTGGGGATCATAAAAAAGAATAAAATAGAAAGGCTGCTAGATATTGGGTGCGGGACAGCACATCACCTGCAGGCCCTCTCGCCGTATGTAGAAGAGCTGGTGGGCATAGACCCTTTAAAGGATACTATCGCATACGGGGCCAAAAATGTTGCCACAGCCCCAAATGTAGATCTCAGGGTGGCTGGTTTTGAGAATCTGGAAAATCTTGATATAGGAAGTTTTGATCTTGTCATGTCTCTTGGGAATACCCTGCCGCTTCTAAAGACAAAAAGGAAAGTAAAGCTTGCCTTAAAGAAGTGCAGAAAAAAATTGGTGGATGGGGGAGTTGCTTTGTTCCAGTTTTTAAACTTTGACAGAAGGATGATCGAAGCCAATACCTATTACAAGCCTAAATCATTAAAATACAAAGGCAAGCTGTATATTTTTTTGAAACATTTCGAATACGGGAAGATAAACACCAGGGCAGATTTCTTGATCACCGAGCTCGATCCCCAAGGAACGGTGACTGACTTTTGGACAAACAGCTCTTATTTTTGCACATTAAAAAAAAACCTGTTCACAAAGATGGCCGCTAACTCAGGGTATAAGGATATAAAGCTTTTAGCCCCTGACGGAAAAGAGGAATTTGACCATAAAAAACACATAAGCCTTTATGCATTATTAAAAAGATGAAAGGCCCGATATGGAGCGATTAAAAAGGTTTGGAGTATCCATTGAAGAAAAACTTTTAGACCGGTTTGATAGATATATAAAAAAGACCCGTTTTAAGACCCGGTCCCAAGCAATAAGGGACCTTATCAGGAAAGAACTGGTAAAAGAAGAGTGGCTCAAGAGCAGGGAGGCTGCAGCTGGAGCCATTATAATGGTATATGACCACCACCAGAGGGAACTTATGGATAATCTGGTACACCTTCAACACCACCACCAGGAGATAATAATCTCCAGTCAGCACATACACCTGGACCGGCGTATGTGCCTTGAGGTGATCGTTGTAAAGGGGAGGATAGACAAGGTATATGCCCTGGAAGCAGAGCTTAAGGCTGCAAAAGGGGTAAAACATGCTTCCCTTGCGAAATCGACCCTGGGCAGGGATATATAAGACCTAATACACCTGCACCCTTTTTAATCTCAAGGCCCCAAGCGATATCTCTTTATTTGATTATGTATCCCTATAATTATTTATGGTTTGACTTTGGAAGGCATATTGCTTAATTTAATTAATAGAAAGTCGTTAAATACTAGATTTTAAGGAGGATTTAAAATGGCTAAGAAATGGCTTCGAGCAGTTATAATGGCTATTGTAGTATTGATGTTTTCTGTGAGTTTAGTTTTTGCAGGATGCGCTCCAGCTGAAAACGGTTGGGAAGATAATGGTATGGACGAACAATGGGAAGAAGATCTAGATTTCTAAACATATTTAGCCAAAAAGAAAAGGCTGGGAAATCTCCCAGCCTTTTTTTGTGCGCCCGGCATGGGCGCTTGCCAAACGATGAAAGTCCTGAACGGGGGTTTATCCTGACTTTGTCAGTTGCTCTTCCAAAAACTGCGTCATGTAGGGGAAGTAAGCGCCCTTACCCGGGGAGGTCTGACAGGAAACGCCGCAAAGTTTTGATGAGCCTATAATAGAAGGTTTTAGGCTCTAAGTACTTTAATACCTAATAAGGCTGGAGCTGCTTTTATAAGTGGTTTTAGCCTTTCTATTTGTTCAGGCATTGGCCTGGCCGAACCTGCACCAGGCAAGAAGGAAGCACCGGATGCATTTAGGGTTTCTACCCAGGCATATAGTCCTTCCAAAAGCTACTGTCTTGTGGGAAAAATCTGTTCTTTTACCTGTTGGTATTATTTTCATAAGGTCCTGTTCAATTTTATCCGGGTTTGTATTGGCTGTAAGCCCAAGCCTCCCCGAGACTCTTTTCATATGGGTGTCAACGATTATGACATCATGTCCGAAAGAATTTCCCAAAACTACATTAGCAGTTTTTCTTCCCACCCCCGAAAGAGAGGTGAGGTCATTTATGTTTTGGGGAACCTTTCCGGCAAATCTCTCCACAAGTTCCTGGGAGCATTTTTTGATGCTTTTGGCTTTATTTCTAAAAAAACCCGTGGATTTTATGGCCATTTCAAGCTCCGGGAGATCAGCTGCGGCCAGGTCTGGGGGCCGGGGATATTTTTCAAACAGAGAAGTTGTTATCTTATTGACCTGCTTGTCTGTGCTCTGGGCGGCAAGTATGGTGGCAATAAGCAATTGAAAGGGTTCTTGGTAGTTTAGGGAAGTGTCTCTTGCTTGCGGGTAATGCTTTTTTAAGGTCTGGATTATTTTATCTATATTGTTTACTGCAGGCTCATATAAACCTTGTTTCATATCATCTGCTCCTCTTCTCTTTCAAATATTTCCTCATTTTATGGCGGTCCATGGTGTTGGCCACATCCTTGGCTTCAAGCCATCCTTTCCTGGCAATATCTACTCCATACATATAATCATTAAGGTTTTCTAGGTGATGCGCATCAGGATTTATAAAAATTTTAACCTCCTTATTTTTCGCATATTTTACCATCCTCCAGTCCAGGTCCAGTCGGTGGGGGTTTGCATTTATCTCAAGGTCTACACCATA
The DNA here is from genome assembly GCA_003563375.1 of Actinomycetota bacterium. Lineage (GTDB taxonomy): Bacteria > Actinomycetota > Humimicrobiia > Humimicrobiales > Humimicrobiaceae > Halolacustris > Halolacustris secundus. The sequence goes on from PWSB01000080.1 coordinate 3,596, forward strand.
TTCTGAAGCCTTGTCTATGACCCTGGCTATATCAACCTTGTAGGGGTCCCTGGCCAAGAGTATGCGCCCGGTGGGATGGCCAAGCATGGTGGAGTGCCTGTTTTTTATTGCGGTTATGATCCTGTCAGTCATTTTTTTCTCCTGCATATTAAAATGAGAATGGATAGCTATAATTACAAAGTCAAACTCATCCAGAATGTCGTCACTGTAATCCAGTTCCCCTTCGGGGAGGATATCGCTTTCTATGCCTTTGAAGATAGTGAAATCTTCAAGGGTTTTTTCAACTTTTTCGATCTCTTTAAAATATTCTTCAATCCCTGCTTCTTTTAAGCCCCGCGCATAAGCTGCTGTCTTGCTGTGTTCGGTGATGCCTGCATACTGCATCCCCAATCCCTTCAGGTAGCTGCATGCCTGCAGCATGGTCATGCTGCCGTCACTGAAATCTGTATGTATGTGGAATATTCCTTTTATGTCTTGCTTTTTTACCAATTTAGGCAGCCTGCCTTCTTTGGCTGCTTCTATTTCACCGTAGTTTTCCCTCAGCTCCGGAGGTATGTATTCCATTTTAAAGACATTGAAAAAATCTTTCTCATCCTTGCATCCTATAAGGGTTCCATTCTTAAACAGGCCGTATTCATTTATTTTAATCCTCTTTTTTTTAGCCATCGAGCGCATGGCGGTATTGTGTTCTTTGCTGCCCGTAAAATGGTGAAGGGCATAAGGATATTGCAGGGGGCTTACTGCCCTTATATCCACATCTATACCTGTATTCAGTTTGATGCTTGATTTGGAGGCTCCCCTGGCTATTACATCTGAGACTTGTTCCAAAGACAGGAAGAAATCCATAACCTGCTGCGGCTTGTCTGTTGCAGCCACCATGTCTATATCCCTGATAATCTCTTTTTTTCTGCGTATACTTCCCGCAAGGTCTGCTTTTTGGACCAGTTTATGGCTTTTGATGTTTTCCAGGACCTCGACAGCTTGTTTGTATATATCTGCGTAAAGAAAACTTCCCGAGTATTTTTTTACTGACTGTATTCCCTTCAGTATGTTCTCCTGGGTCTTAGGCCCGAAATTGGGTAGACCAGATAACCTGTTTTCTTCACAGGCAAGTTCAAGTTCTGAAATATTTTCAATTTTCAGTGTCTGGTAAAGATATTTTATCTTTTTTGGGCCAAGTGTGGGGATTTTTAGAAGATCTATGACACCGGGAGGTATGTCTTCGGCCAGTTCACGCAAAAGATCAAGGTCATCATCCCTTGCCAGAGCCTGGATCTGTTCTGCTATCCTGGAGCCTATACCTTTTATTTTCTCCAGCTCCTTGGCACTTATATCCCCGCCAATAGAAATGGAAGAGGCCTCGAGCGCCCGGGCTGCATTTTGATAGGCCCTTGTCCTGAAGGGGTTTGACCCTTTAAGCTCTAGCAGCACCGATATCCGTTCCAATACATTTACTATTTCTTTTTTATCCATAAAAATTTTTAAGCCTCCGTATGGCTTCTGTCTTTTGGGCAAGCCCTATCTTTGCGTCTTTGACCGCCCTGTGCAGTATATCGATTGACTGGTTATAACCCTCTCTGTCAACAGGGTAAGGTATCCCGTCTTTTCCTCCATGGGCAAAACTGAATCTGGCCGGGTCTTTGATGCTGTATTTTTCGCCGTATACAAGTTCCGATATCAAAGCGAGTGACCTTATAGTCTTTGGTCCCACTCCTTTTACGGAAAGCAGGGCTTCAAAATTTTCAGGCTTTATATCATATGTATGGGTAAATATTTTTTTCAGCCTTGTAAAATCCATGTCGGTTATCTTTATATGATGCCTTTCGGGAAGGCGGTGGCTCTTTTGCTGGCAATCTTTTAAGAGCCTGAGGTCTTTTAGGGTGTTTTGCGGCTTCTGGTTAGAAAGCTGGGTGATCGTGTCCTTTGCCCGTTTGCTTTCCTTGGAGACAAGATTGATGGTAAGGTTTTTAACATTGCAGCATATAGCTGCATGGGGTTCTGTGGTCAGGTCCTCTGCCTTGTCTGACAACCAGTGGTATCTTCTAGCGCTTTTGTCGTCTTCATTTAAGCCCTGCTGTATAACTGACCATTTTTTGGCATCCGAGGTAAATAGGAAGCAGTGGTGATAAAGCCTGTAACCGTCCTGGACAGCGGTGCTGTCCACCTTGGCAACTATCTTGCTGGTATATACAAACCCGGAAAGATCCAACCCTAATAACTCTGCGGCGGTTTCGATCTCTGAAGGCGTCTTTCTGGAGGCAGCGCCTTTGCCCCCGGCTATAAAGAGCCCCAGCTCTTTTTCCAGGCCCCTGGCTCCTTCTTTTAAAGCTCCGCATACCGTGGTAGTGACCCCGCTGGAATGCCAGTCAAAGCCTAACACGCATCCCAGTGCCTGAAACCACAATGGATCTGATAACCTTACAAGCACCTCCTGGGGGCCGTATTCTGATACCATCAGGCATAAAATTTCCCTTGCCAGCTTTTTCATCCTGCTAAACAGCCAGTAAGGGGCTTTCCCTCCATGGAGAGGAAGGTTCATCTGTCCAGTTCTCATATCGATGTCTCCTTATTTATAACCACTATTTTAACATTTTTTGAAAAAAGATATTACTTGACTAAAAGATACTAAATTAGTATCATTACCAACATGAAGCTGATAACCAAAGACACAGATTATGGAATAATTGCCTTAAAATTTTTGGCAGAAAATAGGGAAAAGACCTATTCTGTGTCTGATATGGCCAAAGTTCTTGATGTGCCCAAGCCATTTTTGAGAAAGATATTGCAGAAATTGGCCCGGGCAGGCATACTGCGTTCCCATAAGGGAAAGGGCGGAGGTTTTTCCCTGGGTATTGAGGCTAAGGATATTAATGTCTTGGATGTGATGGCCGCTTTCCAGGGCAACTTCGAGCTAAGCCAATGTGTATTGAATAAAAAGGTATGTCCAAGGATACCTGAATGCGTGTTAAGGAAGAAAATAATATATATACAGCAACTTCTACAGGATGAACTAAAAGGTATAAATATAGGACAACTTGTAAAGGAGGAGGAATAATGGCAAAAAGAAAGATAATTAATATAGACGAGAAAAAATGCAACGGTTGCGGGGAATGCGTGCCCAATTGCCCTGAAGGAGCTATTCAAATAATAGATGATAAGGCAAGGGTTGTAAGCGACCTTTATTGCGACGGGCTGGGGGCCTGCGTTGGTGAATGCCCCCTTGGAGCTATAAGCATAGAAGAAAGAGAGGCAGAGCCATATGACGAGAGGCTTGTAATTGAAAATATTGCCAAGAAAGGAGATGCAGTAATAGCAGCCCATCTTGAACACCTAAAGGAGCATGGTGAGACTGAATATCTTGAACAGGCTGTAAAATACTTGAAAAAAGAAGGATATGATGTACCTGACACAGATGTAGGTGAAGATAAGGTAGAGAAAGGTGCTGGTTCAGAACTGGGGCAGTGGCCCATACAACTTAAGCTGGTGCCTGCAAAAGCGCCGTTTTTAAAAAACGCTGAGCTTTTAGTAGCAGCAGACTGTGTCCCATTTGCATACAGCGGTTTTCATGAAGACTTCTTGAAAGGGAAGGTATTGCTTATCGGCTGCCCTAAATTAGATGATGCTCAAAGCTACTTGAGCAAACTCACACAGATAATAGAGGCAAATGACTTAAAATCCATAACCGTAGCCCATATGGAGGTCCCCTGCTGTTTCGGCCTGGTCAGGCTGGTGGAGGAAGCCATAAAAAGGTCTAAAAAGACGGTGCCGTTTGCTGCGGTAAATATAAGCGTAAAAGGGGAAAGGAAATAATCAGATACTTTCAACCAAAGGTACAAAGGCCACGCTGCATACAGGTTTTTTGACTAGTTTGCCCCGTTTTTTAGTTATCCTGTATAGGGTCTGGTCAAAAGTCGATATGCCTACAGGTATTACCATTATACCCTCCTCGCTTAGCTGGTCCTCCAGGGCAGGAGGGATCCTGGCTGGAGCAGCTGTAACCAGTATCCGTTCATAAGGTGCATGGTCCTCCCATCCATAATAACCGTTTTTATGGGCTAAGACTACATTTTTATAAGGTTTTAAAAGCCTTCGGCTTTTAAGGTAAAAATCCCTTATAGCCTCTACCGAGTACACCTTTGCGGCAAGTTCAGCTAAAATTGCGGTCTGGTATCCTGAACCGGTTCCCACTTCCAATACCTTTTCGTCCCCTTTGAGGGTAAGCAGTTCGCTCATCAGGGCAACGATGTAGGGCTGGGATATGGTCTGCCTGTTTCCTATGGGAAGTGGACCGTCTGCATAAGCCTGGTAGGGTTCCGGGGCATTTACAAATCTTTCCCTGGGTATCTTTCCCATAACCTCCAATACCCTCCTGTCCCTTATTCCCCTTCCAGCCAGCTGTATTTTTACCATTTGCTCCCTCAGGTTTTTAAGATCTTTTTGGTTTTTCATCCTGTGAAAGATTTCCTTTTTTTGTGTATAATTACATTCTTATATTATCATAATATGTCTTGGTTGGATAAAGATGCTGAATTTAGAGCTGAGCAACATACTTACCAATATAGCAGAACTTTATAAATTTACTCCAAACAAAAAAGATATTGTTTTTCCGGTGACCAAAGCATCAAGGACCATCAGGGATTACCCAGGGGACATAGTGGACGCTTACAGTAGTGGCGAGCTATGGAAGCTGGCAGGCATAGAAGGGGAGGCAGTCCCTATAATTGAGGAATTTTTCTCCACAGGAAAGATAAAAATATATGAACAAATAAAAAAAAGCTATCCCCAGGAACTGATAAGGTTTATAAGATTGAGCGGGCTTGGGAAAAAAAGAATGCTTGATATCTATAAAAGATGGAATATTTCCTCACTGCAGGACTTAAAAGAAAAAATATACAATAATGATTTCATAGACAGGTTCACCACAGAGGATAAAAGCCCCTTAAAGTCAATAGATATAGCCCGTCTCAGGCTTACCTTTGATTTCTATGAGACCGGCCAGAGGTTATCTCCCCGGGGGTTTATAGAAAATTTCCTGCCTGCTGTCATAAAAGGTATTGAAACCATAGAGGGGGTTAGGAAGGTAGAAACAGTGGGCTCGGCCAGAAGAAAAAAACCTTTAGTGGGGGATATAGACATACTTATACTTCCCGCTTTTAATAGAAAAGGCATGGAGGTTGAAAAAAGCAGGAGACTTCTTGATGAAATCTGTAAAATAAAATATATAAATAAAAAAAAGTCAGAGAATATCCAAAATGACAGCATAAGCTACAGGTTCCAGACCGAGCTTCTGGCTGACATGGAAGTGGTGTTAAGCACCCAGGAGACATTTTGGATCCACCTTTTAAAGACTACCGGAAACAAAAGGCATGCTGCTAAAGTGCTAAACTTATTGAAAGCAAATGGAGGTGACAAAGGAAGCGTTGGAAGTGAACAGGAAATATACGAAAGGGCAGGCCTCGAATATGTGCCCCCTGAGCTCCGGGAGGACAGGGGAGAGATCGAGCTAGCTAAAGCAGGTAGGATACCTGAGCTGGTGTCCCTGGATGATATTAAGGGAGACCTTCATATACACTCCAGTTTTAGCGACGGATTAATAGAATTGGATGATATCATGAAAAGGGTCACCGCTTACGGTTACCAGTATTTCAGTTTGTCTGATCATTCAAAATCCAATGTGTACGGCCATGGCCTTGATGAAAAGAGGCTTGTCCAAAAACTTAGCCACATAAAAGAGCTCTCAGCTAAGATATCCGGGACAAGGCTGCTCGCAGGCTCTGAGGTGGATATAACCGACAATGGCTTTTTGGATTATAGTGATGAGCTGCTGGATAGGCTGGATATAGTCATAGCTTCAATGCATTCAAATTACAGGCGGGATGCTGAATACAATACCAAAAAAGCTATAGGTGGACTTTCCAATCCCCATGTGGATTTTCTGGCACATCCAACAGGTAAAGTCTTTGACAGCAGGGCCCCTTATTTTATAAATATAGAAAAGGTGATAGAGGCTGCAAAAAAATATAACAAGGCCCTGGAGATAAACTCTTATTTTTTGAGGCTTGACCTTGACGAAGAAAATGCAAGGAAAGCCAAAGACGCAGGGGTCAAGCTGGTTATAAACACCGATTCCCACAGGCCCAACAACCTGGACCACATAAGACTTGGCGTGGATATAGCCAGAAGGTCAGGCCTGGGGCGGCAGGATATTATAAATACGTTACCATATGAAGAAATACTTGAATGGAAAAAGCAAAGATGATCAGATACCCTCATGGTCCCTGAACACATCATCCCTTCGAAAGTCCGGCAGGTAAGGGTCATCAGCAAGAAATCCCGGATCCTGTATATAACCCCATTCAAATCCCAGCTTCTGGGCGTGGTCCACTACCTCCAGGTATTCTGAGGATGTTATGCTCCGGTTTATCTGTGCATAGTCGGCGGCCTTATATACCGGATGATACTGGGCCATTATGCTTAAATATACATCAGTGGACAGGTTTTGTTTTATAAAATCCAAGGTGTCTTTTAGGCCCCCAACATCATCTGGAAGGACAAGCAGCCGGATCAACAGCCCTTTAGTGGCTATGCCGTTTTTATCTACCTTAAGTCCCCCGGCCTGTCTATACATCTCTGTAACCGATTTTCTATTGTATTTGGTGTATTCTTTTACCTTGGAAAACTTGTATGCCATGCGGTCATCACTGTAGCGCATATCAGGCATATATATGTCTATTACGCCATCAAGCATCCTTATTATTTCCGGGTCATCGTATCCCCCCGTATTATAGACTAAAGGTAAATTAAGCCCCTTTTCCCGGGCAATGGCCAGGGCTGATACGATCTGGGGGACCCATGCGGTCGGCGAAACCAGATTTATATTGTGGCATCCCATTTTTTGCAATTTCAGCATTATGTCAGACAACTTTTTTGTATTTTTTTCATTACCCTCTTCCATCTGGCTTATTTGGTAGTTCTGGCAATACACGCACTTCATATTACAATAGGAAAAAAACAAGGTCCCTGAGCCCCCGGTTCCTGAAATAGGGGGCTCTTCACCATGGTGGGGCATGGCTGAAGACAAAACGGGTACATAAGGAGCACGGCAGTACCCTAACTGGCCGGATAAGCGGTCTACCTTGCAGCTATGCGCACATATAGTGCATTCCTTTAATTTATTTTCTAATCTTTTAGAAAGTTTTTTCAGATCCATAATATAAAAATATAATATTTTTGGTGATTTGTGAATATCCCTTCCGGCATAAGCTTGTCTGCCAGGTGGTCGAAGCTTGATTTCAATTTTTTAAATACCATCTTATTAAATAATAAATTGCCTTATATTCAACCAGACAAGTCAATAGGTAAAATATATTTACTTTAAATCGAAAATTTGTATAATGAGGTAATACTAATTCATTAATATGTACTGACTAGATGCCAGAACAAAAACAATTCAGTTTAGAAGATACAAAGGAGCTTTTATCTGTTTCAAATCACATAGACCGGTTATTTCTTGAAATAAAAGACCTTTGTAAGCTTCTCAACTCTATTTGTGAAACCATATCTGAAAGCAGCTTATTTTTATTTGGCTTGATCCTTGTAAATAATAATTTTTTTGGCTGCAAGAAATATGTCTCAGATGTTATTGCACTAAGGGATATGGGTATGCTTGGGAAAGAATCAAAGCTTTTTAAAAAAGATGGGCTCCATATCGCAAGCTTTGGTCTTAATGAAACTAAAGGTGGCAAGCTTTTTATAGGAACCTATACAGCGGATGTATTCTATCAGACATACAAGACTATGGATATTCTGGCTAATAAAATCTCCAGGATTATTTCTGAAAGAGAAAAAACCAAGTTTTTAACCGGATACGTAGGTAATAGAGAAAATCAACAAAATCATAAAAGTATATTCCATTCTTTACCAGTAGCAATGATAGAATTTGAATTTGGTCCCATATTTGAATTTATCTCTCTGATCGAGGCGGGCAGGGCCGAAGATATAAAAGACCATATATCGACCCCTCCCGGCAAGGTAAAAGATTTGTTTAAATATCTAAAGTTTATAGACATCAACCAGGAAGCGCTTAATTTTTTTGGAGTAAACCACCGGAAAGCTTTTCCCAAAGACATCCAGGAGGCAGTTGCTGCAAAAATATATCGGAATTTCACAGCAATTGCCAAGGTTTTAAGAGAGGGAAAGAAAACAGCGGCAGTGGAGACCAGCCTAAGGACCATAAATGGGAAGACAAAGGAGGTATACCTTAAATGGGGGGTTATGCCCGGATTCAAGGAAAATGCCCTGGTGGTCTCTTTCATCGATATAACCGCTAAAAAAAAGATGGAAAAGAAGCTCAAAAAAAGTCTTTCTGACCTTGAAAAAAACTTTAAAGGGGCAATAGATACCCTTTCAAAGATCGTGGAGGTAAAGGACCCCTATACTGCAGGCCACCAAAAAAAGGTTACCAGGCTCAGTGTAGCTATCGCCAAGGAAATGGGCTTGGGGAGGGATATCATCAAACCCCTTAGTGTGGCTGCAGCTATTCATGATATAGGGAAGATAAATATACCAGCTTCAATATTAGCCAAGCCCGGCAGTCTGACCCAATTAGAATACAATATGATAAAAACCCATCCCAGGCTAGGGCATTACATATTGGATAAAATAAGGTTTCCCTGGCCAATAGATGATATCATACTTCAGCATCATGAAAGAATAGATGGTTCAGGGTACCCTCAAGGGTTGAAGGAAGATGACATAATGGCAGAGGCAAAGATACTGGCTATTGCAGATGTTGTAGAAGCTATATCCAGCCACAGGCCTTACAGGCCCTCCAGAGGGATTGATAAAGCATTAGAAGAGTTAGAAAAAAATAAAGGAAGACTTTATTGCTCTGCTGCTGCAGAGGCCTGTATAAGGTTGATTAGAGTAAAAAGGTTCAGCTTCTAGGCTATGATAAGTTTTCTTTTAGCTTGTTTATCCTGCTATAGGATTCTGTGATCCTTTCCTCGGCCAGGGTACCCTCTTCTATCGCAGATTTTATAGCATAGAAAGCTTTTTTTGCAATCTCCTGGTCGTATTCAGTGCCATTGTTCGACAGCAAGATCAGGTCACAGCCCGCATTTATAGCTTTTATGATAGCTTCATCAAAGCCATAATTATCGGTTATCGCTCCCATTTGCATATCATCGGATATGATGACACCTTCATAGTTTAACTCATCTCTTAAGATATCTTCGAGGAAGACCTGCGATAAAGTAGCAGGGTATACGGGATCAATATCCCTGTTTATGATATGGGCGGTCATAATGATATCAGCTTTATTGTCCTCGATTAACATCTTGTAGGGGAAAAGTTCTGCTTCCTTTTGATAGGTAGCAGTAATATCAGGGAGTTTGAGATGGCTGTCTTCTTCAGAGCTGCCATGTCCTGGGAAATGTTTTACGGCTGCTGCTATATTGTACTCTCTCATCCCCTCGATGAACGCGGCGGCATGCCTGTGAACTTCCCCGGGATCTTGGGAAAAAGACCTTCCAAGCCTTCCGATTATAGGATTATCCTTATTTATATCCACATCTACAACCGGAGCAAGGTTTATGTTAATACCAAGAGAATCTAATTGGCTTGCTAGTTTTTTTGCTTCCAAAAAAGTATTTTCTGGATCATCTGAGCCCATCTCTTGAGCGCTCTTTATTTTCTCAAAACCATATTCTTCGTTTAGGCGGTTTACATTTCCACCTTCTGCGTCAATGGTTATAAGCAGGTCGCTACTGCTAAGCTTGTTTAAATCTTTGATCAATTTTTTTGTCTGCTCTGGCCCCAATATATTCCTGGGGAAGCTTTTGGTTGGCATATCATAATCAAATAATATAACCCCACCTATACGGTAAGTGTTTATATCTTCGACTATTTTAGAAGAGGCAGTTACCTCTGTCCCCCTGAAACCAAGGATGATCATCTGGCCGATCATATAATCGAGGAGGGGATCCTCCTCTTTTTCAGTGTCTTTTTTTTGAGTGCTGTAATTTTCTTGACCCAGGCTATCTGCTGTTTCTGATTGCTTTTGGATACAAGAAGGAAGCAATAAGCTAAAAAGTATGCATGGGACCAGGAGTATCAAAACTTTTAAATTTTTTTTTAACCTCTTTAACAATATCTTTGGTAACCCTTATTATTATGATTAAACTGAGATCCTACATCATAAGATTCCCTGGGGCAAATAATATATAAGTTCTAAAAACGCCTTTCCGCATCCCAAATCTTGGTGAGACTATTATTTTGTTTCTTTCACTTCATTGTCTTCTGTTTCTTTATCCTCTTCATCGCGAGCACCATAATTCAGGTATTTTTTTGCTGCAGGGTCATTGAACCTCTTCCACAAAATAGCCCCAAATATTGTTCCTACTGGGAAAAAGACTACCATGGATACAATAAGGGCTGCTCTTCCCAGGGGGACTGCCCATCCTTTTCTAACATAAAGCCCTACCAATGCCATGACAAAAAGGGCTAAAAATAATAGGGGGGTGTTATCTCCAAAGGAGGGAATTACTTGCGGAAACCTCAAGCCCACAGGTCCTATGTATATATTCCTTCCCCAACTAGCTATGTCGGATAAAGAAAAAGTACCGATCCCGACTAATACCGAGATCACCCAGAAATAGATCTTTGGGCCACCTATAACTTTTTCTCCATGTTTCATTTCTTGCTTGGTAAGCTTGGCCATGAGATTTCCTCCAAAACCTTTTATTATTAATATCTAATTCTCTGATCCGCTTTCCAAAGAGCCCCCTGAAGAGATATTTGAGACTATTTGGGGGTCGCCATAGTGTATGACCCTTCCTCCAGATGAAATATCTGCGATCAGGTTTTCGCTTACGTTTACCTGCACAAAACCGCCACTAGAGACATTTACTATAGCATTATTGCTCCTCAGGCCGCTTCCATCATAATTTGCACCGCTGCTTACATTTATGTCCTGATTTTCTGTAGAACCGGATACCCTAAGATTTGCTCCGCTTGATAGCCTTGATTCTAATTCTGTTACATCAAGGTCTATCTCTCCATTTGCGCCACTGCTTAAATTTATACTTAATGTCTCAGTTTTAATAGGCCCGCTTTCTAGGTTTGCTCCGCTTGAAGCCCTAAGGCTATTGATTTTATCTATGTTAACATATATATTTACAGGCCTTCTGGTGAATATGCCTCCCAGGACAAACCTATCATACCTTATATTTAATTCTCCATCAGATACACGGGTAATGATCAAGGGGATAATATTGTCTTCTGCTTCTATTCTCAATGCCTCAACACCAGTTCGTTCTAAATATAGGTTTATTCCAGCGCTTATGGATATGCTGTCTATTTGTGAAATATTCCTTTCTTCGGTTATAACCTCCCCACTCCCCCTGAGACCTATAAACCTTATGCAGGATGTAGAGGTTATAGCAAGCACAAAAGAGAACAAAATAATTGTAGTAAGTTTTAGGGCTGAATGCATTGTTTTAGCCATTTTATCCTCCTGACCCGGGAATCATTTAAAATCAAAAATTTTTAAGAAATTGCCATATAAAGAATAATGCTTGAAGTTAAAAGTTTCAAGGAATTCTGAAAAATAACTAGAGATATAGCCAAAGTGCCTGCTTGATGCACCACCTCTGGTGAATGGTGTTCACCCAAAATACTAATTTAAATGATTA
>PWSB01000182.1 GCA_003563375.1 Actinomycetota bacterium
GGATACCGGCATGGCTATGGCTGCGGCCAACACGGCAAGCCTTTTTAGCAGGTAGGCTTTCCTTGAGACCAGGATATAGATGACAAGGCAGCCAAGCACGGCAGCAAAAAAAAACGTGGTATACCTCGCTATGGCCAAAAAGATCCGGTCCAGTACAGGGCTTTCCCCTACTAAATTATCCTGGATCCTTAGAAAAAAGCCTTTATCTATCTCGATGACTCTCATATAACCAGCAATCATCCCATGGATGGCAAAAATAATCTTTTAGGTACTTTAGCAGGGCTTGGAAGGAAAATCAATTTAAAGTCCTTGCTGGTTTTATCCTAATAAAAAAAAATGACACTTGCCCCTAAATCTATTAGAATAGTAATCCTATTATTCTGTCCAAAAAAGTAGGCCGGGATCTTAGGTAAAGGAATAGGGGTTTTGTATTATTTTGTATTTATGCTTAATTTGCTATAATAACAAATGTCTAAATTTTAAATCTAACATAGAAGCCCATGGCTAAATTTGTTATTAATGGTGGGAAAAAACTTACTGGCAGAGTGAAGGTGAGCGGAGCTAAAAACTCTGCTCTAAAATTGATGGCTGCATCCATTTTGGCCACTGGGAAGACAGTATTGGAAAACGTGCCTCAGATCGAGGATGTCCAGACTATGGCCCAGGTACTCCGCACCCTGGGGGCAAGGGTGGAGCTGGACCAGGAGAAGGGAGCAGTAGAGATCGAAACGGGAGGCATAAGAAGCTTTGAGGCACCTTACCAGCTGGTAAGGAAGATGCGGGCTTCTATACTGGTTGCAGGTCCTCTGCTGTCACGTTTCGGCAAGGTCAAGGTGGCTGTACCCGGGGGATGCAACATAGGGTCCAGGCAGATAGACCTTCACCTTAAAGGTTTTGAGGTTATGGGTACCGAAAGTTTTCTCGAGCACGGCTATGTCCATGCCAGGATTAAAAACGGTATAGGCAAGTTAAGCGGAGCATTGATAGACCTCGATTTTCCCTCAAGGGGCGCCACCGAGAATATAATGATGGCTGCCTGCCTTGCCAAGGGCAAGACGGTTATAAACAATGCGGCCAAAGAGCCGGAGATAGTGGACCTTGCAAACTTTTTGATTTCCATGGGGGCAGATATAGAAGGGGCCGGCCGCGATTGCATAAACATCAAAGGGACCGGCACACTGAAAGGAGCTTCTTACAGGGTCATGGCCGACAGTATCGAGGCGGGAACCTTTATAACCGCCGGGGCTATTTGGGGCCGTGATGTCACTGTAGAGGGGGCCCTAGCTCACAACATGGAGATATTTTTAACAAAACTAAAAGAGATCGGAATAGATATAGAGGTTTCAAAGGATAAGGTAAGGGTAAGCAGGGGGGAAGGCCCTTTTAGGTCGGTACATGTCTCTACGCTTCCCTATCCCGGTTTTCCCACTGACCTTCAGCCTATTATGGCTGTACTGCTGGCTACCATACCAGGCATATCGATAATAACCGAGAACGTGTTTGAAAACAGATTCATGTATGTAGACGAGCTCAACCGCATGGGGGCCAACATAAAAATAGACGGCCATCATGCTATAATCCGGGGAGTGGAAAGCTTTTCAGGAGCGCCGGTGACCGCCTGTGACCTGCGTGCCGGGGCGGCATTGGTCCTGGCGGGCTTAAAGGCAGAGGGACTGACCGAGGTAGTGGATATCTTCCATATACAGAGAGGGTATGAATGTTTTGATGAAAAACTTTCTAAAATCGGAGCTAATATAATGAAGGTTGATTAATATGTCCGGTAAAGAAGAAATCAAAAAACCAAAAAGATGGTTTTACAGGCTGCCAAAATATACAAGGATTGGAATCATAGTGGCAGCCTCCCTTACTATATTGCTGGGAGCTGCTGCAGGCGTGTTTTTTTACTGGTTAAACCACCTGAATGTGACTATAAATGCGGTCACCACTTCTGAGATTGAAAGTATTTTGGCACCTATAGAATCCCCCCAGGAACCGGTTACCGTGCTTTTGCTGGGAACAGACAGCCAGGATGAGGACGACAGGGGCAGGGCGGACAGCATAATGCTGGTACATCTTGACCCTCAAAAAGCGGAGGGCTCGCTTCTTTCCGTCCCCAGGGATACCCTGATAGATATACCCGGCCACGGGGAGGATAAGGTAAATGCAGCATATGCCTATGGAGGGGAAGAGCTTATGCTAAAGACTGTGTCCCAGTTCCTGGATACAGACATAAATCATTTTGTGACCCTGGATTTTAATGGTTTCATACAGCTTATCGATGCCCTGGGAGGGCTAGAGGTCATGATCGAGCGCCCCATGGATGACCCCAAGAGCGGTACTTTTTTCTCTGCAGGGGTGCACAATTTAACCGGAGAGCAGGCCTTGGCCTATACAAGGGACCGCTCCACCGAGCTAGGTGATATAGGCAGGATACAGAGGCAGCAGGAAGTGTTCAGGGCACTTCTGGACCAAAAGCTCGATGTAAGGTATTTGTCTAATATACCCCACTATTTTAATATACTGGCTGAGAACACCAAGACAGATCTGGATATAATGACCATACTAAGGTATTCAAAAGCAGTGCTTTCATTTACTGGAGATGGTTTCCAGACTGCCATTGTTCCTACCCATCCAGACTGGATAGAGGACGGCACCGTATCTGTCCAGCTTCCGGATAAAGAAGAGGCCAGGGCCATGTGGAAGAGGATATTAGCCGGGGAACCTGCAGCCAGGTACAATGCCAGGTACTCAGAGGTAACCGATATACCGGACCTGATGTCTTCAAACATGACTTACCGGATAAAGGTAAAGGTCACCAATGCCGGGGGCCTTACCTGGGAGAGGAAAAATGAAGAGGGTTTCTTTCTTGGTTACCACTGGATAGATTTTAACTCCAGGGAGATGGTTGTCTTTGACGGGGAAAGAAGTTTTTTGCCGGTCGAAGAGCTGGGTCCAGGGGAATCAGCTGAATTTTATATGACCGTGGTAGCACCTTCTGAACCCGGGCAGTATGTCCTTCAGCTGGATATGGTCCAGGAAAATGTGACCTGGTTTTCATATCAGGGGGTCCCTACATATGAAAAACTGATATCTGTGGATATGGACTACGCAGCACTCTATGATGATTTTAGGACCACACCCAATTATATGAAGCCTGGCGAGAAGTATCCTGTCATTATCTGGGTCAAGAACACAGGGTCGATATTATGGGAAAACTCAGATGACATACAGATAAACCTGGGTTACCACTGGCTGGACAGGGACACCCGCCAGCCGGTCATCTGGGACAATGGCAGGAGGATGCATATTCATCATCTGGAGCCCGGAGAGGACCTGAAACGGGATATACATGTCTTTGCCCCTGACCAGCCCGGAAGGTATATCCTCCAGTATGACCTGGTCCATGAAACAGTCACCTGGTTCTCCGAAGCCGGCATTATGCCCCTGGAGATAAACGTGGATGTGGGCGAGACTATAGACAGGAGCATAACCTCCCAGACCAATGTGTTTATTGCCAATGGGAACGGCATATCAGGGGTAGCAGGGCAAATGGGGAGATATTTAAGGGGCCACGGGTTCAATATAGTCGGAATGGGCAATGCTGACAGTTTCAATTATGAGCAAACTGTTATATATTATACAGAGGATAATAAAAATGAAGCCGATCAGGTCGCCCTGGCGTTTAACAGTTTTTATAGGGAAGAGGTCGGCTTAGAGGAATTTGTAGAAAGGTTTGGGGACGGAGCCCATATCGGGGTAGTGGTGGGTGCAGATTATTTGGATAATATTAGGTAGCTGCCATGAATATTACAAAGACTAAAAATATTACGGTTCAGGTCCTCTTCGATATACTCATATTTTTTTCAGCCTTCACTCTTTCATTTTATCTAAGGGGACAGATCCCCCTGGCAGGACTGGCTACCCTCCCTCCTGAATATCTTACCTATGTTGTAGAATATACGGTAATAATAATTGCAGTAAAGCTCATCATTTTTGCTGCGTTCGGCATGTACAAAAAAATCTGGAAGTACGCCAGCTTCAGGGAGTTTATAACCATAGTGGAATGCCTGGGGCTTAGCGCGGCCATAATGATCTTTGTCTTTTATATACTTGAGGCACCTTATTTTCCAAAAAGTATACTGATAATAGA
>PWSB01000079.1 GCA_003563375.1 Actinomycetota bacterium
ATTATTTCCATGTTTTTTCAATTTAGATTACAAATAAAAAATGCATATGTTTATTCTAAGCTAGACCATCACCCTTGTCCAAGCAATATTTCATATCTACAGGCCGATCATAGATTAATAGGATAACTCCCGTATTCTTTTAATGTGTCAAGCATTGCCTTGTAATTTTCCGGTTTTACGGAACTGTGTATTGTATTGGAAGATGAAAGTATGTACCCAAATCCCGGGCCCCCGTCCTTTATGCATTTTTTAGTCTCAGCAATTACCTCACCTATGCTTCCAAATGAAAGAGTATGGGCGCAATCAACATTGCCTTTTATAGCTACCCTGTCCCCATATTTTTTCTTAACCGTTACAATATCCATCCCTCCGCTTGGGTCAATAGGGTCTATGCAATCTATTCCCGAATCGACCAACTGGTCTAATATCTGCCATATATCTCCGTCTGTATGTTTGATCACTATTAAGCCCAGATCCTTGAAATTCTTTATAACTTTTCTAAATCCTGGGTAGAAAAGCTCATTGAAACTTTTTGGTGATATAAGCAGGCCTTTATCATATGCATAATCATCCCCTGTAAAGACAATATTTACCCCTCTTTTTACAACCTCTTTTGCGAGGGTAGTATTATATTCTACAGACATATCGATGAGCCCCTTGACCAGATCCGGGTTGCTTGCAATATTGATAAACAGATCCTCATAGCCCAAAAGGTTTCTGGGTATTGAGAAAACATCATTAAGCCTTACAATGATAGCTTTTTGCTGTTTATGTTTTTCTGCCATGCGTTCTATAGTATTGAACCTGTGCAAGGCATGGGGATCTGGAGGATGGTAATTTTTAAAATCCTGCATGGTCTTTATGCAGCCTTCTGAAGATATTGTATGAGCCTCACCGGTAGACCTTTCAATCTTTCCCCATTCGTCCCTGAATACCCCTGGCTCCAGTTCTTCTTTTTTATAATCAACCTCCAGGACAAATGCATCTATTCCCATCTTATAGATGAATTCTTCTTCATTTGCCCCAGGGATAATCCCTTCGATTACTTTTTTATCTATGGACCATTCAAATGTAGGTATCCTGTCAACCTCTTTTCTTTGAAGTGCCCGGGCCACCCGCTCTACAGAATCCATCAAACCTCCTAGATCTTTTTTCTGTTATAATAAGGTATATTTTTTATATTACGATAAATATCTCTTACTTTATCAAAGACACCTTCATAGAGACCCACCATTTTTTGGTAATACTTGTGGTTGATATCATCCGGTTCATATCTTTTAACTTTTTTAAAAAAAGAACCGCTGGCTCTTTTAAGGTCCCCGTATATCCCTACCCCGTGCCCGGCTAGTATTATGTCTCCAAGCATGGTAAGGTCATCCCTGTCGATTGAGACATAAGGGATACCGGTGACATCACATTTTATCTGATTCCACAAATCTGACCTTGCCGCTCCCCCTATGACCCTGATCTCGTCAAAACCTATACCGGGGTAATTATCCCTCATCTTGTTTAAAGCAGACGCATATTCATATGCGAAACTTTCAAGCAGTGATCTCCAAAAATGGGCTTTGCTGTAACTCCAGTCATGGTTTAGCCACATGCCCCTAATATCAGGGTCAAACGGATATCCTCTACCCCCCAGAAGCCCTATGGCTAGAAGTTTATCCGAACCAGGATTTATTTTGCTCGCAGCATCATCCATTATTTTATAGACATTTAAAGATTTCTTATAAGCCATATCCTGTTCTTGCTGACAAAAGGTTTCTATGAACCATTGATGGGTCACCCCGGAGCCGTTTATGAATATGCTTGGAAGATATAGGCCCTCTATAGGTGATACCAGGTTTTCAAGTGTATGGGACCTAAGGTCAGGGACAAATCTTTCCACGCACAGGCTCAGAGCCGCAAAGGATGCAGATTCATCGATAAGAAGCCCATCAGAGTTTAGCCCTGCGCCTACAGTCCCCGCAGGTTTATCGCCTGCTCCCGCTATAAGAGGTATGCCTTCCCTTAGGGAGCAGAGCTCAGCCATATTTTTATCAAGCTTTCCGATTATATCAAATGAGTTGACTATCCTGGGAAGCAATCTTTTTTCAATGCCAAAGCTTTCACATAATTGTTCAGAAAAACTGGTTGAACCAAGATCTGCAAGAGCGGTCCATTGGAGATGGGACCTGTCAATAAAAGCATCCTCAGGTTTTATATTTGCAAGTTTTCCGGCAATGTAAGAACATAGAAATATGTATTTGCATACCTTTTTATGCAGCTGGGGGAAATCATTTTTCCACCATAGTATCTTGGCTCCATAAACTGGAAAATTTGTGCCTGAATGTTTTAAAAGCATATCCCTTCTTTTCTCAAGCATACCCAAGACATGGGTATTGAACCTGGAATCAGAAACTATTGACCAGTCTGCAGCAATATTAAAATCCTTATCTATTCCCAGCGCTCCTCCCATGGCTGCAGAAAAACCTATACCCTCTACTGAGCTGGCAGGCACACCACTGGATTCGATACATTTTTTAATAGAGGCCAGCACCAGCTCCAGGTAGTCATCAGCCTTTTGGATAAAGACACCCGGTTCAGGGTAGTTGCCAGGGACTTTTTCGGTTACTGTCTGCACAAGATTAGCATTTGTATCATAAAGGCCTACTTTTACAAAGCTGACCCCCATATCCACAGCAATAAGGTAAGACCTATGCATATAAACCACCTAAATTATATTTAAATACCTAATTTGGATCTAAAACCAGAAATATCCTTATTGGATCTTAGGACGCTCACTTCTATCTTGAAATCTTTTTCTTCGCCAGGGTCTATGTATTCCATTTTTCCTTTTCTTTTGGCATCTTCATATGAGGTTAAAAAAAGATTTCCAGGCTCTATGCCGCAGACGTAATCTCCGCCTTTGTTTAACATCTTCCACTGGGTAAGGCAGGGAAGGGTGTCTTTTTTATATCTTACCAATATGCCTATCCCCTCCCCATCCTTAAACCTTTCATTTACAAGAGCTATATTGCAGTAGCCTTCCTGGTCTGCTTTTATGTCGTGGAGAAAGATCTGATTTTTAAAACCTGCCCTAGGGGCACAGAACCGGTTGAAATCTCCCTTATTTTTTTCTGATTCTTCATCCTGGGTGAAAACCTCTGCTTCACCTTCTAAAAGGGCTGATGTCTCATCAAGGACCGGCCAGCCGATATTAAAATGATATAGAAGCATCAAAGTTGATCTATTTATCCCAAAATTCTTTATTTTGTCTTCTATTATTATTTTAGGCTCATCCATAGGAGTAGATATCCTCCTGGAAAGCTCGATCTTGTCACCAGAAAATTTGACCTCCCTAATCTTACCGCTAAGCCACAATGTTCCCTGATCTCCTTCCCAGTCAACCCCATGACAGAGATCATACCCTGGAAGATTAGAGGCCCTTCCATGTATATTGTACTCTGTTCCCTCATACATCGAAGGAGGGCCGCAATAGGTGAGGCCGCACATTGAGAACAAGCCTCCGTAAAAACCTCTGAGCCATTCATCAGACCTGCTCTCAAAATAAGAAGGATTTCTCTCTCTGGTTGCTGATCTCCAGCTTATTGGTATGGACTTGTATGAGAGATAGGATATCTCTAGCCCCCTGTCTGCCAGCACACTCATGTCTATCCCTGCTGGAGTCTTCAGGTCATAGGCCCGTATACCTCTTGCTGCGCCATCCGTAAGTTCATAACTTTTAATACCGCCAAGCTGGGAGATGTCTCCTATTCTGTCAAATATCTGGGAACGAGTCATTTCTTTTTCAAATAGATTCATAATATTTCCTCCAATAATATTATAAAATTATAGTATAGAAAAGGCCGCCATTCCTTGGTTCTCTTGATTTGTTGCCATCCACAAAAATTGCATTTCCTCTAAAAAATAATCTTGCAAGTAAAGGATTAATCATTAAGTTATTAAGTTATTACAATTTATTATAATAAAACTTTAAAGTCAACTTCTCATAAAAATTAAAATTGGATTTAAAAAAGTTTCAGCTCTCAATAATTTTGTTTATGGGTTTTATGTCATTTGCATGGCCGCTTATATTATCAATGCTTATAACCACTCCATTGAAGCAAACATCCCCATCAGCTACTAAAAACCTCTG
>PWSB01000146.1 GCA_003563375.1 Actinomycetota bacterium
ACAAGTACAGAAGAATAACTATTCGTAAAATATTGTAAAACCTAACAGCATATACAAATAAGAACGCTTCCCTTTTTAATCATTCCTACGGGAATAAGGTACCCCTTTTTCCAATTTCTCCAACTTTTGGGTTAACCTTCCTTTTTTTTCTGAAGCGAAAATAGACCTCCTCAATTTCCAGGATGCCCGCCAGTTTTCGCTGGCCATGCTCCAGGACTGCCCAAAGCTTTGGATTTTTAAGATGTTATGTCTGAATCGATGAATATTATATTGAAATATTTATATATTTTAGTATAATAATAATGTCAATTAATATTTATATTTTAAAAAAATATGGATTGGGAAGTCATCCCATATATTTCGGCATTGGTTATAGGCCTTATAATACCGCTGGCAGGCATATATTTTTTGCTAAGGTTTAAAAAGATATCAGGCTACCAATACGGGATCGCATTTTTTATAGGATGTTTCATTTGGATATTCTCCTACTATTTTGAGCTTTTAAGCACTGCAGAATCCTCAAAAATACTTTGGAGCCAAATAAAATATTTCGGCATTACCGCAATTCCCGTATCTTTTTTTATGCTTTCCATGTTTTATTCAGGTTACAGAAAATGGGTCACTTCAAACAAAATATTATTGTTTTCCATAATACCCGCCACAACGATAGCCCTGGCTTTTACAAACTGGTCCCACAGGCTTATGTGGTCCTCCATAGAGCTGCATCAGGGAAATCTGGTTTCTTACCTGAATATAAGCAATGGGGTATGGTTCTGGGTCTGGACAGCTTATTCTTATTCATTATTTATAATAAGTGTTGCCTTACTGGTCAAATTGCTTGTCAAAAAACAAAAGATTTTCAGGAACCATGCATTGGTAATGATAACCACCATATCAATACCGGTCTTGTTTAACCTCCTGGATATTTTTAGGATATACCCTATACATCATTTTGCCAGCACACCTCTTGCCGTTACCTTGGGGAGCACAGCTCTTCTTTATGGATTCATTAGGTTGAAGGTAGGGGATTTTATACCCATAAGCATCGAGCCTGATATCGAGAACAATAAGGACATGGTCGTCGCTGTAGACAACAAGGACAGGATTTTTTATGCTAATAAAAAAACAAAGGACAGCCTGGGCAAAAAGAGTATAATCGGAATGGATATAAACGATGCCTTGGGCTGCCGGATAGATATTGGAAGCAACAGTTTTGAAATAATAGAAGACCTAAGGCTTGACAGGCTCCCCAACGTATTCAGCCTAAGCGTCAACCCATATCTTAGCCTGGATAATAAAATAATCGGAAGGATCTTTATATTTACGGATGTAACCGAACAAAAAATGGCTGAACAAAGGTACAGGTCGATTTTTGACAATTCGCTGGATGGAATCTTCAGGCTTGACATGGATGGTAATTATATACAGGCAAACAAATCCATGCTGGATATGTTTGCCTGCAAAGATAAGGGCGAACTGCCGGTCATAGAACTTGATGAAGATTTTAAATCCTTTCAGCCTTATAAAAAAACATTCGAAGTCCAACTGCCCAGAAAAAACGCCACAAAAATTTGGGGGGAAGTAAGCCTTTGGTCGGTAAAGGATAAAAACAACCATATCTTCTTTGAGGGCATAGTAAGGGATATAAGCAACAGGAAAAGATCAGAAGCCAAAATCAAATATTTAAGTTTTCATGACAGCCTGACCAAGCTCTATAACCGGAACTTTTTTGAAGAAGAAGTAAAAAGGCTGGATTCAGAAAGGCTTTTGCCGATAAGCCTTATAATCGGTGATGTAAACGGCCTAAAACTAATTAATGATACATTCGGCCACAAAAAAGGGGATGAGCTTCTATGCAGTATTTCAAAAATATTGAAAAACTGTTTCCGTAAAGAAGATATAGTGGCCAGATGGGGAGGGGATGAATTTATTGCTATTCTTCCCCAGACCTCCAATAAGGATGCCCAAAGAATCATAAAAAGGATAAAAAAGAGATGTTTTTCTGAAAGCTGCAGGCAACTTACTTTAAGCATATCACTGGGCTGTGCCACCAAAGAAAGCAAAGACCAGGATTTAAATGCGCTCATAAAAGAAGCTGAAGACAGGATGTACAGGCATAAGCTTATCGAAAACAGAAGCACCAGGAGCAGGATAATATCATCCCTCGAAAAAACCCTGGAGGAAAGGGATTATGAGACTGAGGAGCATATGAAGAGGATGAAGCTGCTGTCAAAGAAAATGGGCCAAAGGCTGAACCTAACCCAATCAGAGCTTGATGAGCTAAATCTTCTGGCCACGCTCCATGATATAGGCAAGATAGCATTGGCAGACCACATTATCCTAAAGCCTGGAAAATTGACTTCTGATGAATGGAAGACGATAAAGAAACACCCGGAGATAGGATACCGTATAGCCAGCCAGAGCCCTGAACTTATACTCATTGCTGATTCTATCCTGTCCCATCATGAAAAATGGGACGGAACAGGTTATCCTAGGGGGCTCAAAGGTGATAAAATCCCTTTTGCGGCAAGGATTATCTCTGTTCTAGATGCCTTTGACGCTATGACCAATGACCGGCCCTATAGAAAAGCAATAGGAAGAGACAGAGCGATGGATGAAATAATAAGGTGTTCGGGCACGCAATTTGACCCCAAAATAGTTTCTGCTTTCATAGAATTAGCCACAAAAGAGGTTGACATATGTCAGGAGGTAAGAAAGCCGCCATCCACGGGAAGCAGGGCTCCCTGTATATAGCTTGCCATGTCACTAGCCAAAAATAATACTACTTTAGCTACTTCGTCAGGATGTCCCCAGCGTCCCAGTGCCAACCTTGATTGAAAATCATATCCTGTCTTTATCAAGTTAAACCGGAACTTGCTTAAAGCAGTTTTTACAATAGCATCTACGCCCGGGGTCTTTATTGCTCCAGGCAATATTACATTTACCCTGTAGCCCATCTTTCCATAATCCCTAGCCAGAGACCTTGTAAGTGCTATTATTCCGGATTTTGTCATACTATAATGAGCCATATCCTCCTTGAAGGGAATAATAGCCTCTATGGAAGAAATATTTATTATGATTCCTCCCCGGCTTCCCCTTCTTTTTATAAAATTCTGGCTCATCCAGACCATCGAATTGAGGTTAATATCGACCAGCTTCTTCAAAAATTCTTCTTCAAGGTCCATATAATTCTTAAAGGGATAGATCCCTGCATTATTGACAAGTATATCCGGAAGCTTTGAAAATTCCTCCCATACGCTGTCAATCTCAGCTTTTCTGGAGAGGTCCAGCAGGCATTCTTTGCTGTTGCATAAATTATGGCCGATGCTTTCCCGGGTTTTAGTCAGGCCGTCCCTGTTTATATCTGAAAGTATAAGTTCAGAGCCTGCTTCAGCAAACCTTTTTGCTATTGCTCTGCCTATACCTGAAGCGGCACCTGTGATCAGCGAAGTCTTCCCTTTCAGGGAGATGAGCTTGCTTAATTTAACCAGGTCTTTAGGATATGTCTTTTTAATCATCATGATTTAATTATAATCTAAAATTGGAGTGAGGCAAATTATAAGGATTATGCTGATGCCCAGGCAAGCATCCTGGGCATCAGCACTATGGGGCAGAAAGCTTGCAGCCTCAGCCTGCGGGCTAATGCTTATTTAAAAAGCTATATCTTTTTTGTCCTATGGAAACCATCCCTTATAGCATCGATGATCTTTCCGCAGCCTTTTGCATCACCGCATGCAAACAATTTAGGGACCACTCCTTTAAGTTCTTTTAACAGTTCGTTTACCGGGGTTACCCCAAGGGACAGGATTATTGTATCAGCCTCGATTGTCTTTTTATTTCCATCACGGTCAGAGACTATAACACCCTCTTCCACCACTTCTGTTGCGCTGGTCTTTGTCAGGATTTCGATGCCTCTTTTATTCATCTCGCCTAGTAAATAAATACGGGTCACAGCATCCATATCTGTGGCCACCTCGTCAAGCATTTCTACCAGAGTCACTTCTTTTCCCTTAGAGGCTATGAAATTTGCGGTCTCGGTACCTACAAGACCTCCCCCCAGCACGGTGACTTTGTCTCCTTGCACTTCAGCTTTTCCTGCTATCACATCGTGTGCGGTCATGACTTTGCTGCTGTCTATGCCTGGTATATTTGGAATCACCGGCTTTCCTCCTGTAGCAACTATGGCTACATCCGGCCTTTCCTGTTCAACTAAAGCCCTGTCCACCTCTGTATTTAACATTACCTTCACATTATCTAATCGGTCAAGCATGATATCACGGTAGGTGACCAGGGTCTCTATCTCTTCTTTGCCTGGAAGTTTTGTCGACAGTATAAGCTGTTCGCCGCCAAGCCGGTCATTTCTCTCATATAGGGTAACCTCATGTCCACGCATGCCTGCGGTGATGGCAGCTTCCATGCCAGCAGGGCCTCCGCCTATCACCATTACTTTCTTAGCTTCCGGTGCTGGGGTGATCCTGCTTTCTTCCTCTCTCCCTACCCGGGGGTTTACCGTACAGGCCAGATGCTGGAGCTTGAATATGGATAGGATACAATTATTGCATCTTATACAATTACATATCTCTTCTTCTCTTCCCTGGGCTAATTTGTTTGGAAGGTATGGATCTGCGATCAAAGCCCGTCCGAAGGATATAAAATCTGCCTTTCCTTCCTGGAGGGTCTGTTCCCCCAGTTCAGGGGTTATGCTGCTTACTGCTATGACCGGCACATCTACAACCTCCTTGATCTGTTCAGCCAGACCTATTATAGGGCCGTGTGGAATATGCATGGGGGATATGATCTTCTCACTTCCTCCCGCATCATAGAAACTTCCAACAGATACATGAATGGCATCCGCTCCCGCCTCTACCAATCTGGGGGCTATCTTTTTTGTATCTTCAATAGTGATCCCCCCTTCAAGATACTCATCACCGCTGAAACGAAATATTATAGGGAAATCCGGTCCGGTCTTGGCCCTGATGTTCTCTACTATCTCCCGTGCAAACCTTAACCGGCCTTCGAAATCGCCTCCGTAGCTGTCTGTTCTTTTATTGGAATAAGGCGATAAAAACTGTGCGACCAGGTAACCGTGTGCGCCGTGGACCTCTACAGCATCAAATCCTGCCCTTTGGGCCCTAAAAGCTCCGTCTCCAAAAGCTTCCACCAGCCCCTTTATCTCATCTTCGCTTAATTCCTTGGGCACTTCCCCAACGGCCAGGCAGGGGATTGCCGAAGGTGCTACGCTTTGTCCGCCTATAACTGAACAGTAGGCTGCCCTTCCTGCATGGTGAAGCTGTACAGCACATTTTGCTCCTCTTTCATGTATGCCTTCGGCAAGCCTTGACAGGCCCGGGATAAAATTGTCCCTGTATATGCCGGGTACGCAGGGAAGGGGGGCACCCAGTTTATCGACCGAGACAACCCCCAGGATCTGCAGTCCTGCACCGCCCTCTGCCCGTTCAAATTGGTAATTGTTGTAGTAATCATTGAGGCTTTGGTCAACAGAGGCCAGGCATGTGCCCATGGGGGGCATGACTATCCTGTTTTTTAGCCGCATCTTGCCGATTAGGCCTTGTTCAAATAATTTTTCAAATTTATTTGCCATCTAAGATCTCCTTTCATCTAAGACTGAAACCAATCCTTCTCGAACCAAAACTATTTTTAATGGTATATGAGGCATTTATGCAAGTCAAAGCAGCAGATTTTTGTGGCTATTTTAAAAGATCTAATTTTTTTATCTTCTCTATATAGCTTCCTGTATCAAATTTCTTACTAAGGCCTTTATAGGACATGTACCTCACCTTGCCAAAAATCTCCCTATCTTTCCACGCACGGTCATGGACAGCCCCTATACTCCAGGCTATACCTGTGTATCCGTTTGGGTCACGTCCATCCAGTAGGTAGCGGTCGTTTAGATAGATAGCAGATTTAAGTGCCTCAAATGGGTTTTTTGCCCATTCCAGAAGCTTCTTTGCCCAGTACATCCTCATATATCCATGCATCTTGCCTGTTTTTACCATCTCTATTTGGGCAGCATTCCATATATCATCATGGGTGTCCCCGCATTCAAGCCGCTTTAGGCTATAAATATATGGGCGCTTATCATCTATGTGGGCAAGCAAGGTCTTTTTTGCCCATCCAGGAAATCCTTCAAAACGGTCATAGTCCCTGTTGTAATAGCAGAAATTGTCAGAAAGCTCTTTTCTCACTATAAGTTCTTCTAAAAATGCATCTGTATTTTTATCAGGCTCGATTTTTAAGGTCTCCAGGGCAATCCTCTGCGAAGAGACCTGGCCAAAGTGAAGGTATGCAGATAGGTTTGAGGTACAATCCTTGGAGGGATCATTCCTGTTTTTAGCATAATCTTTAAGTTTTCTGGCTAAAAAATCCTCCATGACTACAAATGCTTGCTTCTGTCCTGGTTTTTGGACAAGTTTTTTTAACAATCCTCTGCCCAGGCCCCTTTCCTTATAGATCTTTTCCCATTTGTTGCCAAACAGCTTAAATCCTTCAGGGATATCCTGTTTTTTTAGGCTGTCAAAATCTTTTAAAAACCTATTCTTGAGCCTGTCGATTTTGGGACGAAATGTATAAGCCGCATATTCCTGTTTGTCAGAAGCCTGCCAGCAGGGGACTATATTATGTGCATCCACCTCATATACCGGTACCCGTGAGCTTTTCATTATTTTTTCCACCCATCCTCTTTTTATCTTTAACGGGCTAAAATCTGTGACTAAAGAAGATATTTGGTGCATCTTTGAAAAATGGATGACGGCCTCCCAGGGTTTTCCCTCAGCCAATATAAAGGGAATGTTTTTTTCTGAAAGGTCTGCTTCAACCTCTTTTAAGCCTTCAAGCATAAACAAGAAATGCTTCTTTTGTGCATTAAGATAACTTTTGGCTAGGCAGAATAGCACCACCAGGGGCTTATTTGTGCTAAAAGCCAGGTTTTGGGAGAAAAGAAGCGCCCAATTATCCTTGGCTCTCTGATCCCTGCTCATCCAGTAGACCACAGGGCCCTTGCCCATTTTTCCTTCTTTTAGTTTTCTGCTTCTTTCTATGTCCAAAGCCCTAATTTTTTATTTATCCACAAAAGGCATATAAATAGTTATTATAATACTAAGATAGAATATTTTAATAAAAAAAAATAGATATGGAAAAACATGAAGGCCACCGAGTAGGAGATTTTAAAAAAAAGTTTCTGGTATCCCTATTAGTGACCATACCAGTGCTTCTGCTCTCACCCATGATACAGGATTTTCTGGGCATAGAGGAAATATTGGTTTTCCCAGGTGATATATACGTTTTGTTCCTACTTTCCTCTTTTATATATTTTTATGGGGGATGGCCCTTCCTTAACGGTCTCTACAGGGAGCTTAGAGACAAGAGGCCCGGTATGATGACCCTTATAGGCCTGGCAATAACTGTCGCATACCTTTACAGTACAGCGGTGGTGTTCGGCCTGGAGGGTGACCTGCTTTTTTGGGAGCTTTCAACACTGGTAGTTATTATGCTCCTGGGACATTGGATCGAGATGAAATCCATCATAGGAGCTTCACAGGCATTGGAGGAGCTTGCAAAACTGATGCCCTCCGAAGCCCATAAAATAGATGAAGAAGGCAATGTGACCGACCTTCCTCTTGAAGAACTTGGCAAGGGAGACAAGGTCCTTGTAAAACCCGGCGAGAAGATACCGGTAGACGGAAAAGTGGTGGAGGGGCAGACTTCCGTAAATGAAGCTATGCTTACAGGAGAATCAGAACCGGTCTCTAAAAAAAGGGGGGCAAAGGTGATTGGCGGCTCTATAAATGGAGAAGGGTCCATAGAAGTAGTTATAGAAAAAACAGGAGAACAATCATATCTTTCTCAAATAATAGAACGGGTCAAGGAGGCACAAAAGAGCAAATCCAGGACCCAGAACCTTGCAGACAAAGCCGCGATGTGGCTTACTTTTATAGCTCTCGGGGCCGGGGCAGTGACCTTTATGGTCTGGCTTGTCGTTATAAATACTGAATTCGCATTTTCACTGGAAAGGACTGTCACCGTAATGGTCATCAGCTGTCCCCATGCTTTGGGGCTGGCCATACCCCTGGTAGTAGCAGTTTCTACAGTCCTGTCAGCTAAAAACGGCCTTATAATAAGGAACAGGGCTGCATTTGAGCGTGCACGCAATATAGACGCAGTAATATTTGACAAGACGGGAACCCTTACCAAGGGGGAGTTCGGGGTAACCGATACCGTCAGCCTGGGGAAATATCCAGAGGACCAGTTACTCCAATACGCTGCATCTGTAGAAGTAAACTCTGAACATCCCATAGCAAAAGGCATAGCCAAAGCCGTAAAAGAGAAGCAGGAAATAAAAAACTTCAAGTCTATAACCGGAAAAGGGGTACAGGCGGATATAGGCGGCAAGAAGGTGATGGTGGTAAGCAGGGGATATCTTAAAGAAAAAAATATGGGGGTAGGCGATGAGGAGAGGATTGCCGGTTTTGCTTCTGAGGGCAAGACAGTAGTATTTGTGATAATAGACGAAGAGCTAGCAGGAGCAATAGCCCTGGCAGACATAATAAGGGAAGAATCAAAACAGGCTATATCCAGGCTCAAGGAGATGGGCATAAAGCCCATGATGCTTACAGGGGACCACCAGAGAGTTGCCAAATGGGTTGCAGCCGAGCTTGGCCTGGAAGAGTTTTTTGCCGAGGTCCTTCCCGAACAGAAAGCGGATAAGGTAAAGGAAGTAAAATCAAGGAACATGGTAGTAGCCATGACCGGTGACGGGGTAAACGACGCCCCTGCCCTGGCAGAGGCGGACATAGGTATTGCTATTGGCGCGGGGACCGATGTCGCTGTAGAGACCGCTGATATTATTTTGGTAAAAAGCAGCCCTGAAGATGTTGTGGACCTTATTGGGCTTTCAAAAAGGACCTATCGTAAAATGCTGCAAAACCTTGGCTGGGCAACCGGCTATAATTTTTTTGCGATCCCCCTGGCTGCAGGTGTCCTTTTTCCGCTGGGAATACTTTTAAGCCCTGCCATGGGGGCTGTCCTTATGTCTTTGAGTACAGTAATAGTCGCTATAAATGCTAGATTATTGAAATATTAAAGAAGGTGTTAAAAAATGTCTGAAAAAAAATACAATAGATTGATAAACGAAAAGAGCCCTTACCTAAAACAGCATGCTGAGAATCCGGTAGATTGGTATCCTTGGGGCGATGAAGCCTTCAGCAGGGCTGCTCAAGAGGATATGCCCGTATTTTTATCTATTGGATATTCTTCCTGCCACTGGTGCCACGTAATGGAAGATGAATCTTTTAAAGACAAGGAAGTAGCAGAGCTTCTAAACCAAAATTTTGTCTGCATAAAGGTGGACAGGGAAGAAAGGCCGGATATAGATAAGACATATATGGCGGCGGCCCTGATATTGTCAAATACTTCCGGCTGGCCGTTGACCATAATAATGACACCGGACAGAAAACCTTTTTTTGCAGGTACATATATCCCCAAAGATGATAAATACGGCAGGCTGGGGCTTATAAAGCTTATAGGCCACATAAACAAGATATGGAAAGAAAAAAAGGATGAGATCAAAACTTCTGCGGAAAAGATAAGCCATGCCCTTGTAAAGGCATCGAATTTTACACAAAAACCTGGGTTTAGCCCTTCCATGTTCGAAAAAGCATATCAAAGGCTTACCAAAGATTTTGACAAGGAATATGGGGGTTTTGGCAGAACTCCAAAGTTTCCCATACCCTCTATACTTTTGTTTCTTTTAAAATATTCAGACCAGGAGGATGAAATAAACTCTAGGGATATGGTGACAAAAACACTGGACTATATGCGCATGGGAGGAATCTGGGACCATGCGGGTTTCGGCTTTCACCGTTATTCCACAGACCGTTTTTGGAAACTGCCCCATTTTGAAAAAATGCTTTATGACCAGGCCATGGTCAGCATGGCCTATACCGATGCTTTTCTAGTTACATCCAACCAGGAATACAGGCAGACAGCAAAAGACATATTTACTTTCGTAGTAAGGGACCTTGGAAAAAAAGATGGAGGTTTCTATTCCTCTATAGATGCGGACAGTGAAGGTGAAGAGGGCAAATATTATTTTTGGACTAAAAAAGAGGTAATGGATGTCCTGGGAAAAGAATATGGTCAGATGATTTGCGAAGTATTCAATATAAGCAGTGAAGGCAACCTCTTTGATGAGACGGGAAAAGGGGTAAATATCCCTTACCGCACGGAAAATATCCAGGAACTTGCCAAAAAACTTAAGCTGCATGACTGGGAGCTCGAGGAAATAATCTCACAGTCCCTGGAAAAACTGTTTTTGGCAAGAAGGAAAAGAGCCCATCCTATGGTGGACCAAAAAATACTTACTGATTGGAACGGTCTGATGATAGCGGCTTTATGTAGGGGAGCAAGGGCATTTGACAGGCAGATATATACAGAAAAAGCAAAGGCCGCTGCTGACTTTATAATAAGTGAGATGATAATAGACGGCCTACTCAGGCATTCATGGCTTGAGGGCCCCAGCCAGGCCCCTTCTACCATAGAGGATTACGCTTACTTTACATACGGCCTCCTGGAGCTTTATCAGGCTACTTTCAACCTCAGGTATTTAAAGCTTGCCCGTCAGCTGCAGCAGAAAGCCAATGAACTTTTCTGGGATAAGGAGAACGGAGGCTTTGATTTTATCCCCCAGCAAAACGAACCTGTAGTCCATAGGCTAAAAGAAAGCAGTGATGCCCCGCTCCCCTCAGGAAACTCGGTCGCTTTACATAATCTGATGAGGCTGTCAAAATTGACCAGCAATAGTGGTTTCGCAGATATGGGCCAGGCCATAGTGGATTTCTTTGCCCAGAACATAGAGCATAACCCTGATTTCCATGCATTCCTGCTTTATTCTGCATACCTTATCTATTCAGGTACGAATGAAGTCGTGCTTTGCGGCCAGAGCGCAGCGAATGATACCCTCGAGATGATAAAACAGATAAACAAAAGATATCTGCCCCATGCCACAATCATATTTAAGCCTTCTGAACAGGATAGCCGGGAATTGGATAAAATTACCGGGTTTACAGAAAAATACACAGGGTTTGAGGGAAAAGCCACAGCTTACGTCTGTTCTGATTTTAGCTGCAAACTGCCCACTACAGAGACAGGCAAGATGTTAGAGCTGCTGGGTAAATAAAAAACCCCGAGTTATCTTTCACCCTGGCTTTTGCCGTAGGCTATTCAACATCTCGGGGACTCTCTTAAGGCTTTTCTTAGGAACTTTTCAGGATATTAACCTGAAGTTTTTCCTTTCGTCCAAACTATCAAGTTTCTCCCGAAGGTTGCCTCCTGTCTTAAGAGTAATTAAAAACTATCAGAATAGGAAGCCATTGTCAATATATTTATTTTTCTTTTTAACCTTTTTATCTTTTGACGCTTTTTTACTTCTGGTATAAAATATATTCAAATAAAAGACTCCGAGTCTGCAGATCTTAGTAAGCCTAGCTTACAGACTGCCAGACCGATAGGGTATGATTGGAAACGGTCATGCCTCCCATGCTTGGAAAGGAGTATATAAAGATGCAGCCGTTTGATGCGGCATATCTCCTTTCAGCATGGAAGGAGATTTTTTATTGTAAAAAGTCAAACTAAAATAGGATCTATTTATGGGCAACAAAAGAAATGGTTTCACCTTATTTTTTACTTCTCTTCTTTGTGTATCCTTTTTGCTTTCTGCTTGCTACAACCCCCGCAGCCAGCAAACCAATGAAGGTTTACAGGATCTTATGCTCAGCCATAAAGGGCAGGAGAGAGAAATATCGCCTGAAGAGATATTGGAACTTGATATATTCACAGGCAATGTTTCCCCGATTGCAAAGGATGGAGAAGGTAGGAGGACCTATGAGGTTGAAGGCATACTGCTGGAGGATATCTTGCAAGAGTTTCTGGGTATACCACAGAAAGACGCCAGATCTATCAGCCTGACAGCCGGGGACGGGTATTCTATTGAAGTCGAAGAAGAGCTTTTAGCAAAAGAGATAATACTGGCATACAAAATAGATGACCAGCCCCTTGGCGAAGATGAAAAACCTTTTAAGATCGTCATTCCTGATGTCTTCGAGATGTATTGGGTACAAAACCTTGTCAGGATAGAAATAATAAATTAGAGGAGGATAAGTCCGCCTTGGGATCAAAAAGCTTTTTTAGAAAATTCAGTGTATTTGACCTGGTTATAATAGGCATGGTCTCGGCTATGGGAATAGCTATGAAACCGGTGATAGTTCCTCTGGTCCAAATTATAACCGGCCCGCTGTTCATACCGGGCGGTGCCGTTGCCGGTGGATTTTATATGATGTGGATAGTAATAGGGGCTGCCATAATTAAAAAAAGGGGGACAGCCGTTTTAATAGGAGCCGTACAAGCGATTATGGTAATAGCTATGGGAACAGTGGGAACACACGGGATAATGAGCATAGCCACATATATAGCTCCCGGAGTTAGTGTCGAGGTAATACTCTGGCTTTCCAGGGAGAGACGTGACAGCATCTTTTCCTGTTTTTTTGCGGGCATGGCGGCAAATATGACAGGCGTCCTACTTTCCAACCTGGTTTTCTTTAAACTTCCCCTTATACCCCTCATCTTAAGTATTGCAGGAGGGGCTCTTTCAGGAGGCCTGGGAGGGCTGGTAGCTTTTCTTATAATAAGGGGTTTTAAAAGGGTCAATGCCGAAAGCTTAGGCATTTTTAATAAAAAATGAAAAGGTCTATGAAAAAAAGCAATATTTTAATAGTCTCTTCAATAATAGTTTTGGTGGCTATCACCGGGGTTTTTGCATTCCTGAATTCTGCCGGAGCAGGGCAAAATAAGACACTTGAAGAAGAAGCTGCCATACTTATCACCTCAAATGGAGAAAATATCGCTAAAATAGACATGGAACTTTTCGAGAGAGCAGGATTGACTGATTTTTATGCTGATCTGGATACCAGCAAAACGGGTGCAAGCCGGCATCTATATACTGGTATCCCGCTCAACAGCGCGCTTCAGGTTCTGGACATAGATATAGGAGATTATTCGGTGGTGATAGCCAAAGCAAGTGATGGTTACACCGTAACTTACGATTCCGATGAGATAAAGGACAAAGATAACGCATACATAGCCATAAAACGAGATGGAAATTTACTGGGTACCAGGAGAGAAGGGGGAGAGGGCCCTTATCAGATAATAATCAGAAAGGATGCCTTCAGCCAGAGATGGTGTAAATTTCTAATAGAGCTGGAGTTGGTAGAATGAATGCAATTGAGATAATAGGCCTCAGTTTCAGGTACAGCGGTGAAAAGATTAATATACTGGAGGACATAAGCCAAACATTGGGCCTGGGTGAAGCTGTCTCTGTACTGGGGGCCAGCGGCTGCGGAAAAAGCACCCTCTGCTATTGCCTTACCGGCATAATACCTAATATATGGAAAGGGACTCTGGAGGGGGAGGTAAAAATATTGGGAAATCCTATATCCCGGATGCGGCTCCCTGAAATATCAACCATGGCAGGCATGGTCTTCCAGGACCCGGATACTCAGCTTTTTTCACCGACAGTTGAAGATGAGATAGCTTTCGGTCCGGAAAACCTCTGTCTTGAAAGGGAAGAGATAGGCAGGAGAATAGATATGGGACTGGCGTTGACAGGACTTGAGAAGTACAGGTACAGCCATCCTGAAAATCTATCCGGAGGAGAAAAACAACTTGTGGCCATTGCCTCTGTTTTGGCCCTCGAGCCCAAGATCATAATACTTGACGAGAGCCTTTCACAGATAGACAGCCAGGGCAGGGCGCGGATAAAAGAAACTGTCAACAGGCTTAAAGGGGAGGGAAGGACGATAGTAATGGTGGAGCATGACATTGATAATCTCGATATAGCAGACAGGATATTTTTTATGGATTCGGGTAAGCTGGAGGAAATCAAAACAAGAAGCTTGGAGGATATTGTTGACATTTATAAGGTTAGATAATGTCTCCTTTTATTATGAGAGCAAAAGGCCTTTGATAGATAACCTGGACCTCGATTTTAAAAAAGGGGGGTTTACAGCAGTTATGGGACCCAATGGAAGCGGCAAGACCACGCTAGGCAAATTACTGGCAGGCATATTAAAACCCGTAGCCGGAAGAATAACCATAGAGGGAATGGATGCTTCCAAAATAGGGCTGGCCCAGATAGGCTCGAGGATAGGATATCTTTTCCAGAACCCCGAGCTGCAGATCTTTTCAAAGACCGTATATGATGAGCTTTCTTTTATACCAAGCCTGATGGACGGAGACCAGCTGCAGATGGAAAAGGAAATAGACAGCTTATTGTCCCTTATGGGCCTGGAGCATAAAAAACAAAGCATGACCTTTAGCCTAAGCTATGGGGAAAAGCAAAGGCTTGCAATAGCATCTCTGCTCTTTAACAAACCCCGGTACCTGGTCCTGGATGAGCCTACCACAGGATTGGACCTTCCCAGGAAAGAAAAACTTCTTGCAATCCTCAAGGATTTACTTGGGCAGGGAATAGGCATGACTGTGATAACCCATGATGCCAGGTTTGTAAAAAATTTCAAAGGGAGGCTGATAGAGGCCATGGAAGGGGATTTTTTTGAGAGCACCATCTGATAAATTTGATGTCAGAGCCAAACTTGCTATTGTTGCCTGCCTTTCCACCACAGCAGTTTTTATCCAGCATTTATATGTGCTTTCATGTTTGCTTGCTGTATCGGTAGTACTTTCAGCGATTTTTTATTCTGAAGTTGGGACGACCCTTAGCAAAACAAAAAGGCTGTGGTATGTCTTCGGGGCCATAATTGTATTACAAAGCATATTTACCCGGTCAGGGGTTGTACTGTTTGGCTTTGGAAACCTTGCAATAATAACCTCGGGGGGCCTGGTAAAGGGATTGGAATTTTTTTTAAGGATCTCAATAATAATTTTTTCAGCAACCATTATCGCCAGCTCTAAAAGCAGGGAAGTGGTGCAAGGTCTGGTGCAGCT
>PWSB01000115.1 GCA_003563375.1 Actinomycetota bacterium
AAAAAAGGCTGGCCGGCAACCTCTCCTGTCCTTGGCCGCATTTTACATGTCCTGTTTCCATGGTCCTATTTTTTCTTTTTTAACCTCTTCTGGAAACGTTCGACCCTTCCGCCGGAATCCACTAGCTTCTGCTTTCCTGTATAGAAAGGGTGGCAGCTGGAACAGATCTCTATCTTCAATTCTTTCTGTGTAGACCTGGTCTTAAAGGTATTGCCGCAGGAACAGATCACATTGCAATCATAATATTTTGGATGTATTTTATTTTTCATGCAAAAACACCTCTTTATTTAAAATATAATTATACAAATCAGAAATGATATCACAAAAAGGCTTATAAGTCACTACGTACGGAGAGCACATTAAAAAGTTTTGGTATCGCTCTGGAAACTTGCCTTCAGCGCATTCAAGAAATCCGTATTGGTCTTGGTCTTTTTAACATAATCTATAAGCTGCTCTATAGCGACTTCGGGTTCTTTTTCATGTATTATCCTTCTAAGCCTCCATACGAGGGAAGCCTCCTCTTCATCCATAAGAAGCTCTTCTTTTCTGGTGCCTGATTTGGTTATATCGATAGCGGGGAATATCCTTTTATCCGCAAGTGTCCTGTCCAGTTTCAGCTCCATATTACCGGTTCCCTTAAATTCTTCGAATATTACATCATCCATACGGCTGCCTGTCTCTATTAAAGCAGTGGCCAGTATGGTTAAGCTGCCACCGAACTCAATATTCCTTGCAGCGCCAAAAAAGCTTTTGGGCGGGAAAAGGGCTGTTGAATCCACCCCTCCTGACAAGACCCTCCCGCTTGCCGGTATCGACAAGTTATATGCCCTTGCCAGCCTGGTTATGCTGTCTAAGAGTATAAGCACATCATGCCCATGCTCCACAAGCCTTTTTGCCCTCTGAAGGACAAGTTCTGAAACCTTGATATGGTTTTCGGAGGGCTGGTCAAAGGTTGAAGATATTACTTCTCCTTTTACCGACCTTTCCATGTCTGTGACCTCTTCAGGTCTTTCATCGACTAAAAGGACGATTATATGAACCTCAGAATTATTCCTTGAGACGCTGTTTGCTATCTCTTTTAGTATTGTGGTCTTTCCTGCCTTAGGAGGAGAGACAATAAGTCCTCTCTGCCCTTTTCCGATAGGGGTAATAAGATCCATTACCCTGGGCACAATACCTCCCTTTTGGGTCTCTAGCCTTAACCTGTCCTCAGGATATATGGGGGTCAGTTTTTCAAAAGGAGCCCTTTTTCTGACAAATTCAGGGTCCCCTCCGTTTATTTTCTCAATCCTTATAAGGGCATTGTATTTTTCATTATCCTTTGGAGGCCTGACCTGGCCATATACCTCATCCCCCTGCCTTAGTCTGAACCGCCTTATCTGGGATTGAGATACATATATATCCTTATTTCCAGGGAGATACCCGCTAACTCTCAAAAAACCATAGCCGTCAGCCAGTATATCAAGTATTCCCCTCATCCTTTCCTCGTATACTTCAAGCTCTTTTGTCCTGCCTTCGCTCTGTATATATGTAGTCTCGGTCGCTGCTTCTTCCCGTTTTTCTACCTTCTTCTCACGGTCGGACGCTCCGTCACCAGAAGAAGCCTCCATTATCTTCTGGATAAGTTCGTTCTTCTTTAATCTGGAATAGCCGTTTATATCAAGATGTTTGGCTATCTCCCTTAAGTCAAGAAGCTTTTTTGATTTTAATTCCTCTTTATTGATTTCATTCATGTTAAAAAATACCTTGCCTTTCTAAATAAACTAAAAATTTTAGATAAAGATTTTAATGTAAGTCAAATATTTTAAGGAAAAATTTGATGCTAATGGGTTAAATGTAAATAGACCAACCTTATCACCATTTTTGAAAAAGTACATCTAAAGACGAAGAATTCCCAAAAAAATATAAATTACTGCATAATCCCTATGATAATATATTTAATTGGAGAAAAAATCAAGCTCTTTTTTTTATCCTCCTTATCTAAAATTCAGCTGCATATTTATATGCTATAGATTTCTAGCTTAATTTTACATCTAATATTATATAAATCAAAGCAGCCAAAAAAATGAAGGTTTTATTATAGTTATCCGGGGCAGCCTTTTAGCTGCCCCGGATGGCATCTTTTTTAAAACTTGGGCAGGTTTTTCAATGATTCTTCTATTTTTTCATCAGGGTACTCGTAATCTTCAAGTTTTCCTTCCAGGTATCTCTGATAGGAAGAAAGGTCAAAGTGTCCGTGGCCGCTGAAATTAAACACAATGGTCTTCTCTTCGTTTGTCTCCTTGCATCTTAGTGCCTCGTCAATAGCGGTCTTGACTGCATGTGAGGTCTCAGGTG
This sequence comes from Actinomycetota bacterium, assembly GCA_003563375.1. Lineage (GTDB taxonomy): Bacteria > Actinomycetota > Humimicrobiia > Humimicrobiales > Humimicrobiaceae > Halolacustris > Halolacustris secundus. The sequence continues at coordinate 2,338 of PWSB01000115.1, forward strand.
CAGGTATTATCCCTTCTGTCTTGGCAAAGATAACTGCGGATTCAAAAACAGGATTTTGAGGAAGGGCCACAGCCTCTATTATCTTTTCATTATACAAAAGGCTTACCTGGGGGGACATCCCGTGATATCTCAGCCCTCCTGAATGGATAGGCGCAGGAACGAAATCATGGCCCAGGGTATACATCTTAGCTATTGGAGCCATCTTTGCAGTATCCCCGTAATCATAGGCATAGGGACCCTTGGTAAGGGTGGGACAGGCAATGGGTTCCACGGCGATAAGCCTAATATCTTTGCCGGCAAGCTTATCAGGTATAAAAGGAAAGGCAAAACCCCCGAAATTACTGCCTCCGCCTACACACCCAATAAGTATATCCGGATAAAGGCCTATCTTTTCAAACTGCTTTTTGGTTTCAAGGCCTATAACGGTCTGATGCAGAAGGACATGGTTTAAAACACTTCCCAAAGAATAATGGATATTATCATTTTTTGCAGCATCTTCTACAGCTTCACTTATGGCTATGCCAAGGCTCCCAGATGAATCCGGGTCCTTTGCCAGTATGCTTTGGCCGGATTGGGTCTTCTCGGAAGGAGAGGCAAAGACATCAGCACCCCATACATGCATCATGATCTTACGATAGGGCTTCTGGTCATAACTGACACGGACCATATAAACAGTAAGGTCAATATCAAGCATATTGCAGGCAAAAGCAAGGGCGCTTCCCCACTGCCCTGCTCCAGTCTCTGTTGAAAGCTTGTTTATGCCTTCCATCTTATTATAATAAGCCTGGGCTACAGCTGTATTGGGCTTATGGCTTCCCGGAGGGCTGACACTTTCATTTTTATAAAAGATCTTTGCAGGGGTATCAAGGTATTTTTCCAGCCTGTCTGCCCTGACCAGTGGTGTAGGCCTCCACATAGAATAGATATCCAATACCTGCTCCGGGATATCTATCAGCCTCTCTGCACTCATCTCCTGTTTTATCAGTTCCATAGGAAACAATACTGAAAGGTCATCAGGGCCCAATGGCTTTCCTGTTTTGGGATGCAGGGGAGGATCCAGCGGCCTTGGAAGGTCGCTATTGATATTGTACCACTGTCTTGGCATTTCGCTTTCTGATATTATTATTTTCTTATCGCTCATTTTAAGCTCCTTTCCTATGTTTAAATAAAAAAACCTCTCATATCTCTAACAATGTAGAGACGAGAGGTCAAATCCCGCGGTGCCACCCTACTTCACTAAAACAAATGCTTTTAGTGCTCTCTTCGGATACCAAACATATCCTATCCTATGATAACGGAGGAAGCCGTTCCAGCCTACTTTCTAAAGCTTTCAGCCAGACACCTCACAGACCCATTCAGCAGCTAGCTTTGCAGCCACTTTCTCACCATCTAGTGGCTCTCTGTATGCCGCTTTTGCGCTTACTATTTCTGCTCAAAGGCTTTTTGGCAATATTCAGTTTTCAAGATAAAAAGAAATATAGCATAATGTAAAAATTTTGTCTAATACTAGTTAAAAAATAGTGGCCCACCTTGTGAGCCACTATATCAGGCCGCCTGTTATATTTAATTCTACATGCCGCCAATCTTTTGGCAAGAGCATCTATATTATTAACATAACTTTACAAGATTTATAAACCTTAAACTAATAATTACGAATATCAGCGATTATAGGAAATAATCATTATTTTATATCACCTGTACAGATAATGCATGCCGGGCATTTCTCCAAATATCCTGTTATAGATATCTGCAAAATAGTAGCTAAAGATTATATCAAT
>PWSB01000200.1 GCA_003563375.1 Actinomycetota bacterium
GTAAATATCAATATCCTGTTCTTCTTGATATTATGGCGGATATCAAGCCTGTCCAGGTATGAAAGGCCGTAACCTGAAAGTACAGCCAGGCAGAAAGGGAGAAGCAGAAGTATCCTGGCTATGGTACCCCTGTCAAAGAAAGGGATGATCATATTAAACAGGGCAAATACCTGGGGCACAGAGTTTAAAAGGACTGCTGCGGCAGCCACGGCAAAGAAAGAGAAGACAATTTTGCCCCTTTTGAATGCCACGGCTATCCCGGCTAAAAACAGGGTGGCAATCCCGCTGTAGCGAACGGACTCAATAAAATTAGTCCGCGGCAGCCAGAAATTCCCGGTGACCCCGTTCCCAAAAAAGTTAGGGTTTAGCATGGTGGCAAGGTAGCGGAAATTAAAACTCCCGATACCCCTGCCTCCCTGCACGGCACGGAGCGAGCCTGATAGTTCCCTGTAGAAGGGAAGTATAAAGGATAGCCCTATTCCTAAAGCTATTACACCCGCAAGGGCGGTGCCCCCGATATTATTGAGTATATGCCTGTAATTTTTATCCCTGATATCATAGACGATGTAGACAGCCAGCAGTATTGCTATGGCGATGGCAGTAAACTGCACCGCTTGGGCATAGCCTGAGATTATCTGCAGGCCTATAAATATGCCTCCCAGCATGGCAAAGATGATCTTTTTTTCCCTGTAAAAACGTATGAGGAACAAAAATATTATGGGCATCCACAGTTCACCCTTTAAATGGGTGGGAAACTGGAGCCAGGTTATGGTGTTGGCATTAAACATAAACACCACAGCTGCAAAAAATGAGGCGGTCTTGGTCATTCCCAGGGATTTACATAGGACATAGGTAAACATACCTGCTAAAAAAAGGTAAAAAGCTACAGAAAAGCCAAACGCATATACGGTAGGGATAAAAAGAAATAAAAAGTTAAGGGGCGAATAAAGTTCGCTGACCAGTCTTGAATTATAGGGGTAACCCCCAAAAGAGCTGGGGTTCCACATGGGCTGGTCTCCATGGCTGAAACTTTCAGCCAGATAATGCTTCATGGGATAGTATATGTAAATGGGATCCGATAACGAAGAGTTGTGGGGCCTTGCTCCTATCTCGTACTGGTTTTGTTCGGACAGCACCCAGGGATGCACCGAAGGGTTTACCATGTCAGCAGGAAGGAAAGCCTCCCCCAGAAAGAAAAGCTGCCATAGAAAACCTACGATCAATATGACCAGAAGTATTGAGATTATGACGTATTCTTTAAGCCTGGACCCCTGTTGAAAGTTTCCGTCTATCAATTACACCCTTAACCTAGATTTTTTATAGATTTTAGCATTTAAAATTTAGCATTTATAGATTAACTTTTCAATACGGTTAAAGGCATTTTTGTCAACTGGAGGTGGAGCCTTAAAAAAACGCATCATATGCAATGGATGCTAAGGCCTCCTAGTCAATGGTCTTCCTGCATAGCTACAAACAAACCATGCCAGTGATGATACCAGACTTCGCCAGTGTACCCGTTTACACTCAGCATACCTGCAATATCACCGTCTTCTGCATATGTGTGTATTGTATAATACCCATAAAATATTTTAACATCATCTTCTACTGTTTCACCTATACCTGATCTGGCAAGATACCGTCCGGCTAGTCGAAGGGCATCCTCTACATCTACTTCCATATCCAGGCTTGTCTGTGACAAAGGTATCCGGGGATGGCTGCCGTATTTTAGGTTCCACATCATATTAGGCCCATATTCAGGAAAAATAGATCCAGTGCTTTTATCCACTAGAAGCTCCATTGCCTCAAACTGTGTCTGAGGCTCGCCTACTACAATATAGAAGTTTCTGGTAAATTCCATTATCTCTGTGATCTCAAGTTCCCGCAGGTCATTTCTTTCAAGATAGTCTTCAGCCTTCTCGCCAACCTGTTCAAAAGAAAAGTCTTGTTTCGGCTCCCTCCAAGGGCCTCTTGACATATGGCCCCTGTCTTCTTGGCGAAAGCCATACCCCCGTCCTGCACCAAAATTTGAAAGGCTGGCGCCCCACCCTTCTATAGCCAGTACCAAGACCAAGCCCAGGGCTCCTATTGTCAATAGCAGGATAGATGTTATAAAAATTCTTCTCATTGGTTGATATCCCTTTTCATGTTTTCAAATTCTTCTTTGCTGATCTCTCCTTTTGCATACCTTTCCTTTAGATGCTCCATCGCTTTTCCTTCCTCTTTTAGCCGGGGGCCTGAGGCGGAGCCCGCACCCTTTAGAAGCCATACAATCAAAAGGATTATACCGATGACTATGATTATTAGGAAAACAAAGAGCAGGATTATCCACACAAAACCCCCCATGCCTCCCATCATATTCGGCCACATCATAAATATCTCCTTTCATTATTTAATACATTGTTTTCATGATAGCACCACTATAATAAAATAAAAAAGATTTAAATTTTTATGGTTTATGAGAAACAGTATTTTTTTTAAAATACAGCAATGTACTGCCTTAGGCCAAGCCGCAATAGACAAACTATGGCTATAATGCTAAACTTTTTCCCATCATACACTGCTTATGGTAAGGGCAAAAAATGGAAAAAGGCAAAGGCCTTGCAAATATATCGGTCATAGTCCCTATATTTAATGAAGAAAAAAATATCGGCACGCTTTACAAGCGGCTGCAGGAGACCCTGGATAAAAATGGCCGTACCTATGAGGTCCTCTTAATAGATGACGGCTCTACAGACAGAAGCTGGGATGAACTTCTGAGGATACACGGCCAAAACAAGCGTTTTAAAGCCATCAAGCTTAGGAGGAACTTCGGGCAGACCGCGGCTATAAGCGCAGGATTTGACTACTGCCGGGGGGATATCGTCTTGACCCTGGATGCTGACCTCCAAAACGAGCCTGAAGATATCCCAAAGCTTATCGATGAGATCGAGAAAGGGTATGACGTGGTAAGCGGCTGGAGAAAAGACAGGAGGGAGAACTATATCACCAGGAGGTTTCCCTCTAATATGGCAAACCGCCTTATATCCTTCCTTACCGGGGTAAGGCTACATGATTTTGGGTGTACCCTTAAAGCATACCGCAGGGATGTGGTCAAGAATACAAAGCTTTACGGGGAGATGCACCGCTACATTCCTGCCCTTGCAAGCTGGATGGGCATAACCGTCTCGGAAGTGGTGGTGGGCCACAAGCCCCGCATACACGGGAAATCCAAGTATGGGTTAAACAGGATCTTCAAAGTGTTTTTGGATATACTGACCCTTAAATTTCTTCTGAGCTTTTCCACCAAACCGATCCAGATATTCGGGCTGCTGGGAATACTGGTGGGAGCCCTTGGGGGGATACTGACCATTATCCTGCTTATCCAGAGGATATTCTTCTTGGTGCCTCTGGGCAACCGCCCCCTTTTTATACTCGCCATATTCCTTGTATTTGTAGGTATCCAGTTTATAACCTTCGGGCTTTTGGCTGAGCTCAATGTGCGCATATACCATGAATCACAGAAAAAGCCTATTTATTTTGTAAGGCAAATAAAGGGTTAGACGTGAACAGGCGCAAACTGTCAAGGCTCATAAAAGCTTACCTTTATTACATAAGAAGGAAGGCCGGACCAGATTATTTTCCTCTAAGGGTATGGGTGGAGGTCACCAACAACTGCAACCTCAAGTGTCCCATGTGCCCCAATAAGGCCATAGCTGAAAAAGACAGGGGTTTTATGGACCTTAGCCTATATAGAGATATAATCGACCAGATCGGTTCGAGGGTAAACGACATATATCTGTTCCACCGGGGCGAGCCCCTTCTTCATCCCCAAATCTATGACATGATAGCTTATGCAAAAAAAAGCCCGGCTACAGTCAGGATACACAGCAATGCGACCCGGCTAAACAGGGAAAATACCGAAAAGTTGATAGAATCAGGCCTTGATTTTATTTCTTTCTCTTTTGACGGATACAGCAGAGAAAGTTATGAAAAACACAGGGTAAACTCTGATTTTGAAAAGACACTGGCGGGCATCCTGTATTTCTTGAAAAGAAAAAAGGCCTTGGAGAGCAAGCTTCCTTTTACAGCATTGCAGGTCATTGAATACAGCGGGCAGGATACAGAAAAAACAAGA
>PWSB01000112.1 GCA_003563375.1 Actinomycetota bacterium
GAAAGGCAGCAGATGCAGCAGGGTATTTAAGTGATCTGGGAATAGATACCATCTATGCTTCTCCAGTCTTTGAATCTTTGGACAGCGGATATGATATAACCGACCCGCTCAAGGTATCAGCTTCGCTAGGAGGCTACAGTGGCCTAAAGAAGTTATCCTCCAGGATTAAAGAACTGGATATGCTTTATCTGCAGGATATCGTACCCAACCATATGGCCTATAATGAGAAGAATAAGCTTATAGCTGACCTTTTTAAGAAAGGTGACAGCTCACGCTACCATAATTATTTTGATATAGACTGGAACCACTGTTCGCGGCCCCTTAAAGGAAAAGTGCTTGCCCCCTTCCTGGATACGGCCCACCATAAGGCTTATATGCAAAAGAAGGTAAGACTTTGTTGGGGCCCAGATGGTTTCTATCTTGACTACTGCGGGCTTTCTTTCCCCCTAAAGGATGGCTCCTATGAAGCTGTGCTGGGTAAAAGCTCTCCTGTAGATACAAAAGGCCACAGCGGGCCCCAAAAGTTATACCGGTTGTATAAAAAGGACCCAAACATAAAGAAATATATAGATGAAAGAATAGAGAAGATAAACAATGACCGTCATGAATATTTTGACCTGATGGAAAGACAGGTCTTTAGGCTTACCTATTGGAAGGTAGCAAATGAGCAGATAAACTATAGGAGGTTTTTTACTATCAACCATCTTATATGTACCTCCACCCAAAAAGAAGAAGTCTTTTTATATCTCCATCAGGGGATAAAAAAAATGGTCGCAGACGGCATAGCCGATGGTGTAAGAGTAGATCACATAGACGGCCTCTACAATCCCTTAAAATACCTTAAAAGGCTTAAAAAATACCTTGGTATCCCTTTTATCATCGTTGAAAAAATACTGGCTGCAGATGAAGAGCTTCCCAAGGAATGGCCGGTCTGGGGGACCACAGGGTACGACTTCCTTAATCAGTTAAACGCTGTATTTTGTAAAGCCGGCAGCCAAAAGAACTTTGACCGCATATATCACAGGTTCATCGGGGAAAAATTTGACCTGGACAGGCTGTTATATACAAAAAAGAAGCTTGTCGTAGACAGGCAGATGCAGGGCGATGTTGAAAACCTTGCCAACCTTCTGTTACGTTCAGAAAGAATGAAAAATGAAGAGACCACCTTGGCCAGCCTAAAAAAGGCTATAACCTGCCTGCTGGCCTCCTATCCTGTATACAGGACCTATGCAGGCCTAAAAGCATCCGGTCAGGATAAAAAATATATAAGAGCTGCAGCAAAAGTGGCTTCCTATCATGAACCCGAGCTTGAATATGAGCTCAGTATGCTGCAGGAAATACTAAGTGGAACCTCGAATAAAAAATTCAGGATGAAATTCCAGCAATACACCGGGCCTGTAGCTGCGAAAGGTTTTGAGGATACCTTCCTTTATAACTTTAACCGCCTGCTAAGCCTAAACGAGGTCGGCTCAGATCCCAAAATATTTGGAATAAGTTTAAAAAAATACTATGATTTTTGCGCCCAAAGGGCCAAAAAATGGCCGAATTCCTTAAATGCCACTTCCACACATGATACCAAAAGGGGTGAAGATGCCAGGGCCAGGCTGAATGTGCTCTCTGAGGTCCCAGGCCTTTGGGAGAAGAAACTCTCTAGATGGAGAAAGCTCAATAAAAACAAAAAGGCTATAGAAGGCTGCCCTGACAAAAATGATGAATATTTCCTATACCAGGCAATGCTGGGAAGCTATCACGGTCCTATTTCTGATTTTAAAAAAAGGATGGAAGTATATATAATCAAAGCCATACGTGAAGCCAAGGTGCATACCGCCTGGATTAAACCGGATGACAGATATGAGAAAGGCTTCCTGGATTTCTTTATAAAGGTTTTAGGGGATGATGTTTTTATGGACGATTTCAGTCAGTTTGTTTCTAAGATAAGTTTCTGGCAGTCACTTAACACCCTTTCCCAGACCCTGATAAAGATTACTTCTCCGGGTATCCCCGACTTCTACCAGGGCACAGAGCTTCAGGATTACAGCTTGGTGGACCCTGATAACAGGAAGAAAATAGACTACCAGAAGAGGGCCTTGCTGCTAAAGAAAATAACCAGCGAAGAAAACAGCCGGGATTTCTTCCATAATATGCTTGCAGGGTTAGGGGACGGGACAGCTAAAATGTTTTTAACAAAAAAGGCTCTTCAGGCCCGAAGGGAAAATATTGATAATTTTCAAACAGGGGATTTTAAACCCTTTTCCGTCTCTGGGAAATTCAAGGAAAACATTATCGCGTTTGGAAGGACTCTCAGCCAAAGATGCCTTGTTACCCTTGCTCCCAGGTTCTACAGCCAGCTTTCAGAGGAGGGCATGATTCCCTTGGGTATGGCAATATATAAGGATACCCAGATACATCTTCCTTTCCGGAATGCAAAAAACCTTTTGACCGGCAAAGAAACACAAAGCAATTTGGCAGGAGAGATACTCTCCGATTTTCCTGTAGCCCTTCTATTGGGAGAGGAGGCCGAAGGTGGATAGGGGTAATGGCATACTTCTGCACATAACATCGCTCCCCTCCAGCCGATGGGTGGGAGATTTTGGAAAAGCTGCATACCTTTTTGCGGATTACCTAAAAGCTTGCAGGCAGAAGTACTGGCAGATACTGCCCTTAAATCCGACCTCAGCCTATACCTTTCATTCCCCTTACAGCAGCAGTTCGGTTTTTGCCATAAACCCTCTTTTTATGGATATTGAGGACCTTTCCAGAAGAGGATTGCTGCATAAGGATAAGCAGCCCAAAGCCTGCCCCGGCTCAGACTCTGTAGAGTACAGCAAGGCACTGAAGATAAAAACCAAGAAAATAGAAGAAGCATTTACTAAATTTTCACCCTCGCAGGATAGTGGATTCGAAGAATTCTGCAGCCGAAATAAATGGTGGCTTGATGACTATTCTATGTTTGTGACCATTAAAGAAAAAATACATAAAAAAATATGGACGGACTGGCCTCAAGATTTGCGTGATAGAAAGAGGTCTGCACTTGATGATATTCTATCCAGCTGCAGGGAAAATATAAAAAAAGAAAAATTTGTTCAGTATATGCTTTTTAAGCAATGGGAGACCCTTAAAAAACATTGTAACCAGATGGGAATAAAGATAATCGGAGACCTTCCCATATATCCGTGCCTGGATAGCGCCGAGGTATGGGCAAATCCCCATATCTTTAAGCTCTCAGATGATAGAAAACCTTTATTTTTAGCAGGAGTCCCCCCGGATTATTTCAGTGAAACAGGCCAGCTGTGGGGGAACCCTGTCTATGATTGGCAAAAACTTAAAGAAACCGGATATAAATGGTGGGCCCAGAGGCTGTCTATTAATTTTAAACTGTTTGATATAACCAGGATAGACCACTTCCGAGGCCTGGTGGCATACTGGGAGGTACCCTATGGAGACAAGGATGCCAGAGGAGGAAAATGGATAAAAGTTCCATCTTCAGATTTTCTGGATACTATGATCCGAAAGTTTGGAAGCCTCCCGGTTATAGCAGAAGACCTCGGCCTGATTACTGAAGACGTAAAAGAGATTTTGAGAAAATATAATTTTCCAAATATGAAGGTCCTGCTCTTTGCTTTTGGTGAAGACGACCATCCCTATATGCCCCACAACTATCCTAGAAACTGTTTCACATATACAGGGACCCATGATAATGATACCAGCCTGGGCTGGTTTTTAAAATCAACCAAGCAGGAGAGAGAAAGACTTTCAGCATACACTGGCAAAAAGATCACCTCAAAAAATATAAATTGGGGGCTTATCAGGCTGGCTATGTCTTCTGTAGCGGATGCTTCAATAATACCGATGCAGGATATACTCGGCCTGGGTAATCAGGCCAGGATGAATTTTCCATCCACTACAGGCAATAACTGGAAATGGAAGCTTAAGGCATCCTATCTGGAAGATAAAAAAATAGCTGACAGGCTTACTGCCCTAGTAAGGCTTTATGGCAGAAGTTAGATAATTTGCAGAAATAAATCACCATTTTTCCAGAGCCGCTTTCAAAGCCCCGCATTGCGGCTTTTTAGCAAACTC
>PWSB01000107.1 GCA_003563375.1 Actinomycetota bacterium
ACCATCATCCTTTCATGAAAAGTAACCATTATTTGGTGTGAAAAAACGGATATCCCTCCGCACCCTGTTTTTAGCATAGCTCCAAGAGCGCAGGACACAGAATCACTAAAATGAAGGGTATCGGCGTCAGTAAAAAGAAGTATGGATCCCTTTGCTTTAGAGGCTAGCTGCCAGCATGCATAACTTTTTCCCAACCAGCCAGTTTTGAGCCTCTTGCCCCTTATCACTCTAAGCCTGTTATCTTTTTGAGATAATCTGGCGGCTATCTCATAGGTGGCGTCCCGGGATCCGTCATCCAGGACTATTATCTCCATACGCGGGTAGTCCTGCTTTAGCAGAGAATTGAGGCATCTTTTAATGTTTTTCTCTTCGTTTCTTGCGGGCACCAATACTGATACCAGCACAGGATCCTCTATAATTTTGTTGGGGAGGCTGTAGCTGGAGATCTTTTTAAATAAAAAATTATTTACAATAAAATTAATAAGGATAATAAAAAGAAAAAGAATAATAGCATATTGGTAATATTGAAATGTTTCCATTTTAGATTATTTTAGTTTTTTTTCGGCTCTGCTGTTTAATCTTTTAAGATCTACAATAAAACGGTAATGTATACCTTCACCGATCTTCTCTTTACCGTCATAAGCCTGGACATTAAACTTAAGCTTAGAGCCATCGACTTCTACCAGCACTGCATCGGCAGTTACATTCATGCCCACAGGTGTAGGACTTATATGCGTGACATCTATCCTGGTGCCTACAGAAGCATGGCCTCCTGGCAGAAGGTGATCTACGGCCTCAATGGCTGCTTTTTCCATCAGGCCGATCATTGCCGGGGTCGCAAATACGCCAACCTTGCCGCTTCCGAAAGCTATGGCTGTATTTTTATTGTCTACCTGGGCCCTGGCAGAACCGGATAAGCCTTTTTCTAAATTAAATTGTGCCATAAAGACATTGTAATTTTTTTTATATACTTAGTAAAGCAAATTATAACATCCTAGCTAGGGTATCAGCATTCCGGAAGGCATGGCCAAGAGCATCATTGTTAAAATATATATAAGTATCTATTCCTTTTTTCCTGCAGTCTTCTGCAATTGCTGCAAAATCCTTGAGTTCGCTGTCAGAATAGCTGGAATGGTACAGTTTTTCTTTACCATGGAGCCTTATATAGCAAATACCCCCGAAAACTTTTTCATAATAGGGAAAACCAGGTCCGCTGGATATGACAATCCCCGCTTTAAATTCTTTCAATATTTCATAAACATCATCACCAAACCAACTAGGCTGCCTAAATTCAAAAACACTTTTTATACCTTTTGCTGTTTTAAGAAAATTAGTCAGCTTACCTTTGTCTTTTTTAAGGTTCCCGGGAAGCTGAAAAAGAACGGGGCCCATTTTACCGCCTAGTCCTGAAGCAGAACCGGTAAAATTTTTAAGAGGCTGTTGAGGGTCTTTTAGTTTTTTCATATGGGTAATATATCTTGAAGCCTTTACTGAGAAAATAAATTTTTCAGGTGTCTCTGCTGCCCATTTTTCAAATGTCTCTCTGGTGGGCAGACGATAGAAACTATTATTTATTTCAAGGCTGTTAAATCGTTCCGAATAAAAGGAAAGCCATTTTTCTTTGTTTAGTTCTTTAGGATAGAAATCACCTTTCCAGGCATCATAACTATATCCGGAGGTCCCTATATATATTTTTCCTTTGGCCATCGGCTGATGGGGTTAAATTACATCTAATAAAAATTAAACAATAATAATCAATGATTTTCAATCATTTCAATATGCATATAATTTTCCGTAAGGCCTATGGGAAAAAGGGATAAGTTTAGTAAAGTTTTCTAAGTCCGGCAGCTGGCCGCAACCAAAAAAGTTCTGATGATTTTTAACATAATCCTGCAAAAGCTCTAAATCCATTTTATCCAACGGCATTTTTTTTACTTCCTTGCCCAGCCTGTAATCAGAAACCTTCCCCTTTATATATATGGTGCCCCCATGCATTCCTGTCCCTACCAAATTGCCCACCACCTCTTTGGTGCTGTCAAATGATAGTTCCCTTTGGCGGTCTGCATTCTGGCCAAGTACTATGATAACCCCTCCTGACATGTACTCTCCTAAAAAATCACCTGCCCTGCCTCCTATGATAATAACCGGTATCTTTTTTTTATAAGCCTTCATGTGTATGCCCGCCCTGTAGCCTACACTGCCCTTAACATATATCTCTCCTCCCCTCATCGAATAACCCAATATATCTCCCGCATCTCCGTAGACTATTATCTTTCCACTGTTCATTGTGTTTCCTGTACCGTCCTGGGCATTTTCATATACCTCGATTTGGGGACCGTCCATAAAAGCGCCCAGGTCATTTCCCGGGACCCCGTATATCTTTATAAGGGAACAAGCCTTAATACCGTCACCGATATATTTTTGGCCGCAGACATCATTGATATTTATATTCGCACTGTGGGGAGATTTTTCTATAATATCCTTTACCCTTTTATTCAATTCTCTGTAACCAAGGACTTTGGCATTAATATTATAATTCATACCTCTATCCCCTCACCTGTTACCAGATGTTTTTTGTAGTCTGCCGGAAGCTGTATGAGGCCAAAGTCTTCTTTGATTATATGCTCCTCTATGCCTCTTATATCTATCTGGTTTTTTATAAGTCCAGCATATATCCCCGCTCTTTCAATATTTGCAAGCATTATGACTCCGATCACCCTATCATCCCTTAATACGATTTTCCGGTAAGAATATCTTTCTGGCCCTTCCTTGGTCAATGTTTTAATATCATATCCAGGGCTGCACATGGAAAGGCCCATTGAAATAGAGGCTAGTCCCATTATTTCTATGGAGTTCATTAAAAATCCACCTTCATAAACTTCTTTTTTCCCAGCCATATTCGATCCTGCCACCTTTCCCTGGTTTACAGCGAGGGGCCATATTGCAATGTTTGCATCCCTTCCAGTCAGCATATCTTTGGCATTTACTATATCCCCTGAGGCAAATACATCCTTGGCAGTCGTTTCCATAGTCTGGCTGACTTTTATTCCATCTTTGCAGTAAACTATCCCCCGGTCTACAAAAGATAGGTCCGGCTTTATGCCCACAGCCACTATCAGCAACCTGCAACCGGTCTCCCTGTCATCGATCACGATCTTTTGGAGGGTGTTTTTTTGTATTATAATCTTATTTATGGTGCTGGAAGTATTTACCAGGCAGCCTTTTTCTCTTATCCTTTCCTCCATAAGCTCAGAAGCTTTTTGGTCAAAGTTTGCTGAAAGTATGCGGTCAGAAAGATCTATTATCCTTATTTTCAGCCCCAGCCCGGAGCATGCTTCAGCAGCTTTCAGGCCGATTAAACCTGCTCCCAGGATAGTTGCCTCTTTTATTTCATTTTTTATTATATATTCCTTAATTTTTATGGCATCTTCTAAATTGGCCAGGGTGTATATCCCCTCAAGTCTTGATATCTCTTCATCCAGGGTGCTCCCGCCGCAGACCTTTATAGGCGGAACAAGAGGCTTCCCCCCGCTGGCTATAAGAAGTTTTTTGTATCTGTATTTACGGCCCCCGGAGGAGTATAGTTCCTTTTTTTGGGTATCCATTCCTATTATTTTGGTATCTGTATGCAGGCTTATACCGTTTTTTTTATAAAATTCGGGACTTCTATAAAATATTTTTTCCAAAGGGAGCTTACCGGCTAAGTAATAGCTTATGAGGGGTTTGGAATAACTTACGTATTTTTCCTCAGTTAATAGAAGCAAGCTTGCCGTCCTATCAGTTTTCCTGATAGCTTCAGCTGCGTTTATTGCCGCTGCAGAATTTCCTATTATAAGATAATCAGCGCTATTTATCATTTTTTAATCTCCCTGTCTATTAAGACCAATGCCTCATTGGGGCAATTTTTAACACATACCGGTTCAGGTTCATTTTCACAAAGGTCGCATTTGGATACTATTTTCCTTTGCCCTTTTTTTCTTTTAATGACCCCGTAGGGGCATGACATTATACAGCTCCAACAGCCTACACACTTTTCTTCATCGCAGGTGACCACCCCGGTTTTG
>PWSB01000081.1 GCA_003563375.1 Actinomycetota bacterium
GATGAAAAATCACAGCTCCAGAACAAGGAAAAGGCCTTTAGGATATTGAGGGCAAGGTTAAATGAGATCGAAGAGCAGAGACAGATGGACCAGCAGACCAAAAACCGTAGGATGCAGATAGGAAGCGGGGACAGGAGTGAGAGAATAAGGACCTACAACTTTCCCCAGGGAAGGGTGACTGACCACCGGATAAACCTTACCCTATACAAGCTGGATGATATCCTTGAAGGCAATATATCAGAACTTATAGATGCTTTGAGGACAGAAGACGAGAAAAAGAAAGTTGAAAAAATAGGGGTATAGGGGCTTTTGGGGACCTGGAATGTTAAAAAGTTACTTGATTGGGGGATAGACTATTTTAAGAAAAAAGATATCCCTGAATCCCGCCTCTCGGCAGAACTCCTTTTAAGCTCTGTACTTGGATTTTCAAGGGTAAAACTGTACCTCAATTATAATTATGAACCTACCCGGGCCGAGCTTGAAAAATTCAAGATGCTGATACAAAAGAGACTGGAGCATATACCCATCCAGTATATACTAAAGGAAGCTTTTTTCAGGAGAATCAAACTGCATGTAACCCAAGATGTATTAATACCCAGGCCCGAAACAGAGCTTTTGGTAGAGGAAGCCCTGTCTGCTGTCCGCAGCTTCGCCAGTGACAAGATGATAAACATAATGGAGATCGGGACAGGCAGCGGTGCTATAGCCATAAGTCTAGCTGATGAGCTTGAGATAGAAGATTTTCACATAATCGCTACCGATGATTCCAAAAAAGCACTGGAGATAGCCAAAAAAAATGCTCAGGAAATCTTAGAAAAGGATAAGTCTGACAGGATTGATTTCTTATGTGCGGATATTATCCCCAAAGATATTGAATTTAGAGAAAAATATGGGTCTATGATAGATATACTGGTATCAAATCCCCCCTACATTTCAAATAAAGGTTTTGACTGCCTCCCCAGGCAGGTCAGGGAATATGAGCCTAAACGCGCCTTGGTGGCTGGCAAGACCGGAAGCGAAACCTATAGCAGGATATTTGAGCAGGTGAAGCCTTTTTTGAGCCAGTCTAGTTTTATAGCCGTAGAGATCGATGACCTGGTATCCGGGACAGTCCTTGAACAATTCAGGGAGGTCTACGGCAGCCAGCCAATTATAAAAAAGGATTATAATAGCAAAGACAGGATATTGGTGGCCTGGATAAGAAAGGACGCACCCCTTAGAAGTTCTGGTAAATAGGGAAATCGGCTACCAGGGCATCTACTTTTTCTTTTGCTTGCCTCAGCCTTGAAGCATTGTCCTTGTTATTTAAGGCAAATGTTATTATATCCCCGAGTATATGCATTTCTTTTTTGCCCATGCCCTGGGTGGTCACAGCAGCTGTCCCTATCCTTATTCCGCTGGTGACTACCGGGCTTTTGTTGTCATAGGGTATGAGGTTTTTGTTTATGACAATGCCGCAGGAAGCAAGGACGCCGGTTGCATCATAGCCGGTTATTCCCTTCTCAGAAAGGTCTATTAGGAAAAGATGGTTATCTGTCCCTCCTGAGACTATCCTAAAACCTTCATCTTTGAGGTGCTGGCACAAGGTTTTGCAGTTATCCACCACATCCTTGGCATACTCCTTAAAAGAAGAAGACATGGCTTCCCTAAAACATACCGCTTTAGCTGCTATTATATGCATAAGCGGCCCTCCCTGGGTACCTGGGAAAACGGCCATATCCAGGATCTTTTTGTATTTTTTATCAGCCAGTATCATCCCTCCCCTTGGGCCTCTGAGGGTCTTATGGGTGGTGCCGGTGGTAAAATCAGCAATCCCTATCGAGGTGGGATGCTGGCCTCCGGCTATGAGGCCGGCGATATGGGCGATATCAGCCATAAGATAGGCTCCTACCTCGTCTGCGATCTCCCTGAACTTCTTAAAATCGATTATCCTGGAATATGAACTGGCTCCGCAGATTATAAGCTTTGGCCTGACCCTTTTTGCCATCTTTTTTACCTGTTCATAGTCTATAAGTTCCGTGCCAGGGTCCACGCAGTAATTATATATATCAAAATATTTTCCTGAAAGGTTATGGCTCTGGCCATGGGAGAGGTGTCCTCCGTCTTTTAAGCTCATGCTCAGTATCCTGTCATTTGGCTCAAGTATAGCCACGAATACGGCTGTGTTAGCATTCACTCCGCTATGTGGCTGTACATTGGCATAGTCAGAACCAAAAAGCCGGTTCACCCTGTCTATTGCTACCTGTTCTGCCTGGTCCACATATTCACAGCCGCCGTAATACCTATTATTGGGATAGCCTTCTGCATATTTATTGGTAAGCACTGAACCCATTGTCTTTATGACTTCCTGTGAGGTATAGTTTTCAGAAGCTATCAGAAGCAGATTGCTCCGCTGCCGGTCAAGCTCTTTTTTTATTATGTCCTGAATTTCTTTGTCTTTCTCTTTGCTTAAAGTGTGGTTTTTATTGTTTTCGGCCAACGGTACAATTCCTTTCCTCAATATCCCTAATTTTTTTTATTCTTCTATTATGCCTTTCCTGGCCGCTGTACGGCTGGGATAAAAATACTTTAGCTATTTCCTCGCAAACATCCATGCTTAGAAGCCTTGCCCCCATGCATAGGATATTGGCATCATTATGTTCCCTGGCAAGCCTTGCGGTTTCCTTGTCCCAGCACAATGCAGCTCTTATCCCTCTTACCTTATTGGCGGCCATACTTGCCCCAATACCGGATCCGCACAATAGTATACCCAGCTCGGCATCCCCTGCAGCCACAGCGCCTGCGACCTTTTCAGCTATGTCGGGATAGTCCGCACTTTTGCCTTCACATACTCCTGCATCGGATAGAGAATGTCCAAGAGAAGAGACGGTCCTGGACAGATATTCCTTATGCTTGCAGCCTGCGTGGTCTGAGCCTATTACTATTTTCATAATTCTCCCATCTGGTCGATCACCCTGGAATCAAACAGGTAATCGAAAATAATAATTATATTATCCTTGATTTTTTTTGCAACTTCTATGTAAATCTTAGATGATTTTCCGAATGGATCCTGTATATCTAACCGATCGGTTGTAAGCAGGACCTCCCGGTTTATATTGGTAAGGGTATCCATTTTATTTTTAAGATATCCTACAGTATCCAGCGACCTTTTTGGTTCAATTTTTTTTGCCTTTCTCCTATAGATCTTTTCAGACTCAAGGTAGAGTATTATATTGGCAAGTTCCAGCAAGGTAAATATTTTTTTCTGGTCTATTTGGCTGAAATTTTTGATGATATTGTTTCTATGGGCATCCGCCATGGTAAGCACAAGGTCTGAATCCTGTATTTGGTCTATGCTTATCCTGGTAGGGTTGGATACAATCGGTGGGACCTCTATCTTTTCCAGGGCCATGATGGTACTCCTGGGTATGGATCTGAATATTACAAAGGTGCCGGTACTTATAATATGTATATTTTCGGCAAGGTCCTGTTCCTGTACAAGGTACCTGTTTTTCAGCAGATGGCAGGTAATGGCTTCCGCCATGTAACTCCTTGCAATGTTTCCGCTGCACACATAGCAAATATTCACTTCTTTTTTGGCATCCATCTCAGGTTTCTTTCCATACTTTAAGTATTTGTCCAAAATCTATGTTGCCTTCCCTCAAAAGGACCGGGGCATTGCCTGTGACGTCGATTATAGTGGATTCTATGCCCGGAAGCTTTTGCCTGGATTCTATTATAAGGTCAACCCCGCTTTTTATGCTCTCCGGTATTTTTTCGATATGGTCTGGGCTGGCCTTCTCTCCAGAGACTGTGGCGCTGGTAGAGGTTAAGGGGCCAGTCTCATCTATTAACTGGCGCAAAAAACCCGGGGGTGCAAAACGAAGGGCAATAGTTTCTCTGCCGGCGGTTACATAGGCGGCAAGGTTTGGGTTTTTGGACAACACCATGGTAAGCTGTCTGGGTTTTTCTGAAAACCAAAAATACTCCATCAGACGCCTTGCCTTTCTGCCTGGTCTTTTTGCAAGCCCTTCAAGCTGGCCGGGGTTTGAAAAAAGCAAAATAAAAGGCATAGCAGAAC
>PWSB01000239.1 GCA_003563375.1 Actinomycetota bacterium
AGGTCACCGGCCCTGTTGGGATCGGGCACGTACCAGCGATCCTTCTCATCTTGCAGGAAGTTCTGCTCCAGGATCTCGCTCAACTCAGGAAGCTCCTCGTGACGCGCCTGGTGGAGTTGCTGGAGGAACTCGGGCTGTATCTCCTGGTAGGTCTGGGGTTCGCCGCCGGTGTGGGGATCGAGCTGCTGGCGCAGCCATTGGATTGTGCTCTTCTCGTCGTCGACGAAGAAGGAGAGCTGGGCAACACTCTCGGCCTCCAGACGTGCGCGGTCGTACTCGGGGACTTGATCCGGGAGGAAGAACATGCCGTCCCGTTCGACGAAGCGCTCTCGCAGACCCTGGTAGAACTCGGCGGCTGAGAGGGGCACTGTGGCACCACGCTGGATGTGGAAGGCGACCATACGGTCGAAGAGGACGTAGTCCTGGCGCTCTGAGAGGGTCTCCAGTTCTCCGTCGGTCCGGACGACAACAGGCAGCTGGGCCAGATGTTGTCGGATGAACTCCCAGGCACCTTCGGCGGTGCCGGATTGCTTCAAGAAGCGCTGCTCGAAGCTAGAACTGGGTCTGTAAGCTGAGATGATCAGATCCCGCTTGACGGCAGTCGTCGTCGTGTATTGAGCAATCGACCCCTGCTCTTTGTCCAAGACTCGGACGTCCGCCACTATGAACCCCGAAGAAGAAACGGCAGTCTGGATTGCGTTCCACACCGCAGACTTGGTGTTGGAGAACTCCACCGACATCCAGTGACCGGGCTTCAACACACGATAGTAGTCTCGAAAACAAGAGGTCATGAGACGCTGATAGTCACGCAGGCTCTTACTCTGGCTCCTATTCTCGATTGCTTCCGGCTCATTGTCTGTGCGGACTTTCAACCATGATTCCCAGAGGAAGTTTAACTCGGAGTACATTCTGTTCGATCCGAAAGGTGGATCAGTAAAAATGTAGTCGACGGATTGAGCAGGAATCCGCGATTCCGTAGCAGAACCCACCTGCAGACACGGCAGCTTCCGACTTGCCGCAGTGGTGTCTGCTCGTCCCGCGCGGAAGTCAATCTGATCGATTATGGAGACTTCGCTGTGAATGGAAGGACAGTAGAGAGTACCAGACCGCTCCTTGCCGATCCATCCGCCGCGAGGACTACCTGCCTTTGCGGCGAAGTAGTTTGAAAGAAGAGGCGCACAGAGAACCGTCGACTTGTACATAAGTGAAGTAAGCAAGAACTTCAGACGTAGGGAGTCAGCCCGAGCGAAGGCCGCCGCCAAGCACCAAAGATTGCGTTGAGTGAAGAGGTGATGCACGTGTGTTAGGCCGTACCGATCGTTACGACGTGATTCATCTCCGGGAGGCATCCTATCGGTGGGGAACCAGTAAGGTATCGTCTGACTGTCGATTCTCCTGATCCTCTCAAGGTCTTTGGTGTCCGGCTGCTTCTCAAGGCGACTCGAAACACCCGGCACCGAGTAGCTGATTAAGACTGGCACAGTCTTGATCTGGCGGACTGTTGTACCCAATGCGCTGTCATACCGGATGGCCCAAGCGTGGTCAAGGTCGGACTTCCTGTGAACGGCACCGCAATGTGGACAAGGAAATCGCCTCATCACCTCCCGGCCGGAAAGATCGACCGCAGCATCCCAGAATACGATCTCGGAACCGCACTCACCACAGATGAACACGTCCGACCAAAGGGTCGCGTGGATCTTTGCCAAACTCCCATCGGTGTGACGAGTCTGATACATCCAGCCGCACTCTTGCGAGACTTCTTCCCGAAGAAGCTTCGCCTCCCTCTCAAACGACCGGTCGACAGGGAGATTGAGATTAGCAGCTATGAACGTAGCTGCCGGGGAGAGATCACTAGCGACACAGAACCTCTCTCCCCAGACGGGGTCCTCCAGACCCGCAACCTGGTACTTCCTCTCGATCTTCTTCTTGAACCCGACACCTGGAGAGCCACACAGCTGTGCAGCAACAGCAGTCATCCCAGTACCGGCAAATCCATCATAGACAATGTCCCCTGGATCCGTGTAGTGCAAGAGGAGAGTCATCACAGCTTGATGGGGCACCTTCGTTGTGTATGAATGGGCATTCACAAATGCGCTGTTTCTACTCTCAGATATATCGATGGTAAGAGGTTCACGAGTATGTCGCGACTCGAAGTTGGTGCTGGTCGCCACATCCTCATAGAGACCGGCTTCCATACGAAGGTCGTGTCGCTCCTCCTGCCAGCGCTCAATGATCTCCGGCAGGAAGGGGTTAGGGCAGGCGGTGTAGTACGGGGGGTCGGAGAGAGCCAGGATGTCCTCGTCCTCGCCAATGGGAAACCCTTCAATGGCGCGGAAGTCGGGGTCCTTCAGGTACTCCCGCAGACGGTCCAGGTACGTCTCACGGTCAACCTCGCGTTCGCTGGATGGCGCTGATGATGGTTGGTCGGGGATCAGTTCCGGTTGATGGGTCACAGTTCGGTAGCCTCCTCCAAGGCGCGGTCCAGAAGATCAGTCACGTCTAAGGTCGCCGCCATGTGGCGTAGATGGTCCACATCGAGCCGACCGCTCTGCACCCTGAGCACGCCCAGTACGTCCCGCCACTGGCGAAGCGATGACTCGCCTCCCATGCGGTACCATTCGAGCTTGGCAAGGATAGTATCCTCCGGGCTAGCAAGATAGGCGTGCCGCTCTGGCTCCTCGCTGACCTGATATCGCTGGCGGCGGGAGAGCTGAGCTCTGTCGAAAGGCCGCGCCCTGGCCACGAAGACGTCGACCTTGAACGCCGTTTCCAGGTGGATCACGTTGAATGAGGCGCTGCGACGGATGGCGTCCTCCATCGGTTGAACGTCTGCGTAGAATGGGTGCCCGGGCGAGAGGCTCGGCGTGTTCCGGGCGCAGCTCGGCGACCAGGTCGGCGTCCATCGTGGCCCGCATAACCCCGTGGATCGCGCTGGCAAAGGACCCGCCGATGGCGTAGGGCACGCCAAGGGCCTCCAGCGCGCCGGTGACGGCCAATGTGACCGCGATCTGCTCGGTCAGCACCGGTCGTCCTCGGGTCCCGCGCCGTAGACGCGATCCGCCAGGTCGTGCCCCAGCATGAGATCCGCCAGCCGACGCTGTCGCTGGGCCGCGGTATCGTCCGGATGGCGCTGGCGGAGCCCGGCGAGGGCCAGTGTCCGCACCGTCTGGCCCATCTCGGCCATCAACTCCAGCTTCCGCCACGGCGGCATCCGCCGTAGACGCTCCGTCCGAAGATTCTCGATATCGGGTGACGTATCGTTGGGTCGAACGCTCAATGTCTCGCCCCTCTTCCTCAGTTCCGGCCAGGGCCTCCCGAATGTGAGCTACTCTTCTGTCCCGCTCAACGTCAAGCGCGTATTCTTGGCGTCGTGGCCGCGCATGGTTCGGCTCACGAACCCGTGGAAGCGCCGCTCGAGCTCCTCCACCGTGCACGGCAAGCCCCCCTCCCTGAGAGCTTCCAGCAAGTCCTCCATCGGGAGATCGATGGCCTGGATGCCGCGGAGAGCCCGGACCGCGGCCTCCACGAAGCCATCGGGGATGACCACGTCGTCATCTTCCTGCTCAAGGAACTGCTCGATGGGCCTGCGCTCGACCGGCGTCATCGCGTCCATGCTTCGCTGAGCCGTGTCGCTGGTCAGCGCATCGCGCAGGGCCTTTCGCCAGCGGATCAGCAGATCGTCCAGTCGGTGATCCAGTTGCGCCAGCACGGAGTCGGCCGCCACCGCCCGGTGCTGCGCGGGGCGCAGATGGCAAAAGGGGCAGGTCGGCGTATCGTCGATGGCGCCTTCGTGGAACTCGCGGCAGGTGGGAAGAGAGGACAGGGAGCGCTTCCACGACTCCAGTTCCGTGCCGCTGAGAAGGTCAATGCCCGAGAGCTCATTCAGGGTCTTCAGGCGCGGATCATCGTACAACCGCTGACGGCGGTCGTCGGCTTGAGGGCCGAGCACCAGCTGTCGATGGGCCTCGGCGTAGGCGGCGACATAGTCTGCCTTGAGATCCGCCAACTCGCGCGTCAGCGTCGCAGCACGCGCAAGGTCCAGGTCGTCCAGCCC
>PWSB01000164.1 GCA_003563375.1 Actinomycetota bacterium
GCGTTTATGGACAGGAGCATATTGGATGGAAACCCCCATAGTGTAATCGAAGGCCTTATAATAGGCGCTTATGCCATTGGTTCAAACCAGGGGTATATATACATACGCCAGGAGTACCCCCTTGCGGTAGAGATAATCAAGGAGGCCATAAAGCAAGCAAGGGAGCACGGGTTTATCGGAAAAGACATACTGGGCAGCGGTTTTGATTTTGATTTAAAGGTCCACCGCGGAGCGGGAGCCTTTGTCTCCGGAGAATCAAGCGCACTGACCTCAGCGATCGAAGGGCATGTAGGCGAACCCAGGCTAAAATATATCCATACCTCTGAAAGTGGGCTCTGGTCTAAACCTACGGACCTCAACAATGTGGAGACATGGGCTAATATCCCTCTTATCATAAAGAACGGCCCCCAGTGGTTTAAAAGCATGGGTACGGAAGGAAGCAGCGGAACAAAGATATTCTCGCTGGTAGGAAAGGTCAACAATACAGGCCTTGTAGAGGTCCCCATGGGCATCACATTAAGGGAGATCATATTCGGGATAGGAGGCGGAATAAAAGACGGCCGGCAGTTTAAGGCGGTGCAGACAGGCGGGCCTTCGGGAGGTGTCTTGCCTGCTCAGCTTTTGGACCTTCCCATAGATTTTGATGAACTTGATAAGGCTGGCTCTATGATGGGTTCGGGGGGAATGATAGTGATGGATGAGACCTCCTGCATGGTCAATGTAGCCCATTATTTTATAAAATTTTTGGCAGATGAGTCATGCGGCAAATGCGTTCCCTGCAGGGAAGGCTTGCGCCAGATACTGTACATATATGACAGGATTATTGGGAAAAAGGCCTCAGAAAAGGACTTAAAACTTCTTGCGGACACCGCCATGCTCCTTGAGGAAGCAGCTTTATGTGCCCTGGGAAGCACAGCACCCAACATCATACTTTCTACCCTTAAATATTTTAGGGAGGAGTATGAGGCGCATATATATTACAACAAGTGCCCGGCCCTGGTGTGCAAACCTCTCATAAAATACAAAATCGACGAGGATAGGTGCACGGGATGTACCATATGTGTTGAAAATTGTCCTGTCCATGCCATAACAGGGGAGCCAAAAAGCCCCCACGCCATTGACCAGGCGGTTTGCATAAAGTGCGGCGCCTGCGAACAGGTCTGTCCGGACAAGTTTTCTGCGGTCTACAGGGTAACCGGAATAGAAGAACCCCATGAGGTTAAAATAAATAATAGAGCTGAGGTGTAAAATGAGTAATAACGGCAAGATAGAACTGGTTATAGATGATAAAAGGGTGGTTGCACAAAAAGGGGATACCCTCCTTGATGTGGCTAAAAAAGAAGGCATAGACATCCCCACTTTATGCCACCACGAGGCCCTTAAGGAACACGGGTCCTGCAGGCTTTGCATAGTAGAGATTAAAAGGAAGGGAAGGAGCAAGACGGTGGCTTCCTGCGCTTATCCTGCCGAGGACGGGATTTCTGTGCTTACTGAAAGCCCTAAGGTGGAGAGCGTAAGGAAACAGCTTGTGGAACTGTACATGGCTATGTTCCCTTTCATACCGGAGATAAAGGATCTGGCCCAAAAATACGGCCTGAAGGATACAAGGTATGTCAAACAGAATGATTACTGCATACTCTGCGGACTCTGTGTCAGGTACTGCGCAGAGGTCAAGAAAAATAACGCTATAGGGTTTACCGGGAGGGGCATCGATAAGAAAGTAGCCTTTATCCCTGATTCTGCATATTTTAAGCACTGCGAGGACTGCATGGAATGCGTAGACCTTTGCCCCACAGGGGTATTTCCTTCAAACTACGGTATGGAGCGTATACCACAGATCAGCGATGATTGACAGGCCGGCGGGAAGATATTAAGTATTTTCCCGCCCATATCCTCTTCGTCCATAATGCACCGCCAAAATAATGATACATCTGCTTTTAGACCCAGGGATATAAGAAAAATAAATAGCTTGACCTTTAAAGGGCTTTCCTAATATAATAATGGTAACAATTATTACTATCAAATATTACAAAAGTTACAAATGGCTAGGGTAGCAGATTTCTTTGAAGAAAATCTAAAAGACAAGGGGTATCGTTACAGCAAACCCCGGGAAATGATACTGAGGGTTTTGACCAAGAATCAAAAACTTCTATCTGCAGATGATATATATATGCTGCTTAAAAAAGAAGACCCTTCTATAGGCATGGCGACCATATACCGCACTTTGGAGCTTCTTTCCAAACTGGACCTTATCTGCAGGATAAATATGGGTGTAGGAAAAACCTTGTATATGCTCTCGCCCAACTGCAGGGAAGAGCTTTCAAATTTTTTGATTTGCGAGAGTTGCGGGCGGATAGTGCTCAATAATCAATGCCTGAAAAATGCAATCAAGGTCAGGCTAAAAGATGACGCCCATGAAGAGGTATATAAGAATTGCAAATTAAAGATAAAAAATTTCCAGGTATTCTTTACCGGGCTTTGCCAAGACTGCTCTTAAACCCTTAACTGATATCCTTTTTTATTTAAATCTCACCCATCCTGGCTGGATTATATATTGTGTAAAAAATAAGGTGAAAGGATTTATTTGTCATTATCTTCGTCTTTGCTTTTTATATATCCTTATAATATAATTGGCAAAAGTATTGCGGTAGATTATTATTTTAACTATATAATGGGCAGCCGAAAGAAATATCATATCAACTTCCTCCCCAGCGGTAAAAATATAGAGGTATCCAAAAACCATAACCTCAGGCAATCCATACTTGATTGCGGCCTGGAAATAGAATCTTCCTGCGGTGGCGTGGGAACATGCGGCAGGTGCGTGGTACAGGTCAAAAAAGGGCGGGTGGACACAAAGGAAACCAGATTTTTATCACCTAATGAGCAAAAAAAAGGCTTTGTCCTCTCTTGCCTGTCCAGGGTAATAGATGATATAGAGGTGTATATACCTGAACAGAAAAAAGTAAGGGCTATTATAGATAAAGGAAAGCTTGCAGAAGGCTCAAAGGTTTATGCCGGAGTGAGCAGCCAGGAGCAGGAAAAGCCGGAAGTGGAGCCCTGGGTCAAAAAGTTTACGGTCGAGGTTAAAAAGCCTTCGCTCAGTTACGGGACCAGCGACCTGTTCAGGTTCAAAAAAGCTGTGAGGGAAAAGCTGGGCATAGAAGAAGTGACCGTCCCTATTGATGTGTTGAAAAAACTCCCTACTGAACTGAGAAAGAACGATTGGGAGGCTACCGCTGTAATCGAGAGTAATAAAAACGTAATAATAGATATATATTCACAGAAGAGGCCCAACAGGCTCTACGGCCTTGCCCTGGATATTGGGACCACTACCCTGGTGATGTACCTTGTTGACCTGGAGGATGGAAAAATATTGGGGAGCGAATCGGAATATAATCCCCAGATAAGGTTTGGGGAGGATATAATAAACAGGATAGTCTATGCCAATAGAGAGGGAGGGCTAAAAAAACTGAAAGAGGTAGTCACAGATTCAGTGAACAACCTCATATGGAGGCTCCTGCTGGTAAGCAAGGTGGAGCCGGACGACATAGTCTCGGTTATGGTCTCGGGCAATTCTACCATGATGCATCTTTTCTACGAGGTCTGCCCAAAGTACATAAGGGAAGAGCCTTATGTGACCGTAGCTAACAGATTTTCTGACTGCAAGGCCCAGGACATAGGATTAAAACATATAAGGAATGCTTATACCTATAGCATGCAGGGGGTGGCAAGCTATCTTGGGGGTGATATCACCTCGGGCATCCTGGCTACAGGCATGAACCATGAACAGGACCTTGCCCTTTTTATTGACCTGGGCACCAACGGAGAACTGGTTGTAGGAAATTGTGAGTGGATGATGGGCTGCAGCTGCTCGGCGGGCCCGGCCTTTGAAGGCGGAGGGGTAAAATGCGGCATAAGGGCCATAGACGGGGCCATAGAAAAGGTATATATAGACCAGGATACATTCCGGTGCCAGGTATCCACTATAGGAGGCTCCAGGGCGAGAGGGATATGCGGTTCCGGCCTTATCGATATAATAGGGGAGATGTATCTTAAAGGGGTCATCGACAGGAAGGGAAGGTTTCACAGGGATATAGGAAACAGGTACCTCAAGGAAGAGGATGGGAACTGGCGCTATACCTTGATCGAGGCTTCAGATAGTGCTACGGGTAGCGAAATATATATAAGCGAAGTAGATATAGATAACCTTATGAGGGCAAAGGCTGCGGTCTACGCAGGCATAAAGACCCTGCTTGAAGAGGTTGACTTAAGCGTCTATGACCTGGAGAAGGTCTATATTGCAGGCGGGCTTGGCAAAAATTTGAATATCGGTAACGCTATAGTCATCGGGATGCTGCCGGATATAAATATCGATAGGTATTTTTTTATGGGCAACACCTCTATAACAGGGGCATACATAAGCCTGCTCTCAGGCAAAAAGTACAGGCAGTCCATTGCTTTGGCTGAGGCTATCACCTATATGGAGCTCAGCGTGAATATGAAGTTCATGGACCGTTACGTAGCGGGTCTTTTTCTTCCATATACCGACCTGAAAGATTTTCCTACGGTTGAGGAGCTTTTATTTGAGATGGATGATAAACGTAAAAAATAAAGGAGATATATGGGCACAAACATAGCTGTTGCTGGAAAAGGGGGTACCGGAAAGACTACCTTATGCGGACTGATCATAAGGTCTTTAATAGACAATGGCCGCTACCCGGTCCTTGCCCTTGATGCTGACCCTAATTCAAATCTTAACCAGATACTCGGAATAGATTCTGTGACTACGGTGGGCATGCTGCGTGAAGATTTTAAAAAAAACGCTCCGAGGATGGATAAGGGCATCTACAAGGACCAGATGGTAGAGATGAACATAGCCCAGGCACTGGTAGAAAACAAAAAATTTGACCTTCTGGTAATGGGTAGAGGGGAAGGGCCTGGATGTTATTGTTATGCGAATTCACTTTTTAGAAAATATATAGATACACTGCAGGATAATTACGATTACGTGGTCATGGATAATGAAGCTGGCATGGAACACTTGAGCAGGCGGACCACTCAGGACATAGATTATCTTTTGATAGTATCCGATCCCTCTCCAAGGGGTATTTTGACCGCTCTAAGGATCAAGGGGCTTGCGTCTGAGCTCGGCCTTAGGGTAGACAAGGTGCTTTCGGTGATTAACAGGGCTCCGGCTGACCTTGATAAGAGGGTGGTGGATTTTGCCGACAAAGAGGGCCTGGATATCGCAGCTATAATATATAACGACCCGGATATTTTTGACATGGATATCTCCTCTTCAAGCGTATTCGACCTGCCGGCAGGCAGCAGGGCCCTGGGGCAGGTCGGGGGCCTGTTAAAAGGCCTTAGCCTTTTATGATTGTATTTTTAAATAACTGAAGATGTTTTTAATATAAAGTGATAAAATAAAGTAATTTGTAAAAATTCCTACATAGATTTGTAGGTTGTGTAACAAGTAAGTAACATTTATTAATTCACAGAAAGGGGAGAAAATTGAGCTTCCAAGCCCCAAAAAACGAGTACACTGGGCAAATAGCCAAGGTAACATTGGGCAGGGACGGATCCCAATTGGCCGTAGGGGGTGACAAGGCCCTTCCTTTTTATACCTTCGAGGGGGAAATACCGTACCGGCCTGTGGTAGCCATGGAAGTCTATGACTCAAAACCAGGCAACTGGCCCCAAACAGTATCCGGTTATTTTTCCGATGTCTGGGACGATCCTGTAAAATGGGCCCAGAAGTGTGTCGGCCAGTATTCTGCAGATGCCATCTGCCTCCAGCTTAAAAGCATAAACCCTGATGCAGGGGATATGGGGCCCCAGGATGCCGGGGAACTGGTAAAAAAGGTAAGGGAATCAGTAGAGGTCCCGGTCATAGTATATGGAGACGGCCCTCTGGAAAAAATAGCAGAGGTTATGAAAAAGGTAGCAGAGATCAACCAGAACACGAACCTGCTCATAGGATGGGTAGAGGAAGACAATTATAAGACCATAGCTGCAGCATGCATGGGATACGATAACAATGTCATCTCGCTTAACCCGCTGGATGTCAATATAGCCAAACAGCTTAATATATTGCTTACCCAGCTGGGCCTTTCTTCAGACAGGATAGTAATGGACCCTTCCACTACGGCGCTGGGTTATGGCATAGAATATTGTTATTCCAGCATGGAAAGGCTTAAGATAGCGGCGCTTCTGCAGGATGACAAGATGACCCAGATGCCTATGATATGCAATATAGCTCCTGAAGTCTGGAAGGTGAAGGAAGTCAAAGAGAGCCAAGAGGATTATCCCCAGTGGGGGGACCAGGAAGAAAGAGGAATTAACTGGGAGACTATCTCGGTTATGTGTACACTGCTTTCGGGTGCGAATATAGTGGTGATGAGGCACCCGCGGGCGGTGGAGATTATAAAAGAGACCATAGAAAAATTACTTTAAAGGATGGTGCGACATAATGAAAGAAAAGGAAAAAAAGATGTGCAGCGAGGACAAGGCTGTACTTGAGGTGTTAGAAAATATCGATCAGACTGTAGAAACGGTTTTTGACCGGGCACAGAACATGAAATGCTGTCCCATAGGCTCCTCTGTCAGCGGGATATGCTGCAAGAACTGTGCCATGGGGCCCTGCAGGATCAGGGATGATAAGGTAGGGTTATGTGGGGCTACCCTTGCAACCATAGCTGCCAGGAACCTGGCCAGGCATATTGCTGTGGGGGCAGCTGCCCATTCGGACCACGGAAGGGATATGGCCATGCTCTTAAAAGAGGTAGCGGAAGGCAAGGCTGAGGGTTTGAGGATAAAGGATGAAGAAAAACTTCTAAGGTTTGCCCGGAACCTGGGAATTAAAACAGAGGACAGGGAGGTCAAAGAGATAGCCCTTGACGCGGCAAATAAGGCCCTCGCGCTTTTCGGGCAGCAGGAGGGAGAGATAGATTTTATTTCTCTTGCCCCCAAAAAAAGGCAGGAGATATGGAGGAAGAACAAAATAGTCCCCCGGGGCATTGACAGGGAGGTTGTCGAGACCCTCCACCGTACCCACATGGGCGTGGACCAGGACCCGGAGAATATACTGGACCATGCTTTAAGGAATGCGCTTTCAGACGGCTGGGGAGGCTCCATGATAGGTACAGAGATCACTGATATAATTTTTAATACACCAGAGGCCCTGCCTGCCAAGACCAACCTGGGGATGCTTTCCGAAAAGGACGTAAACCTGGTGGTGCATGGCCACGAGCCCACATTATCCGAGGTCATAGCTGATCTTGCTGATGATAAAAAGCTTGTGGAATATGCAAAAAGCAAGGGTGCGCAAGGTATAAATGTGGTGGGCATCTGCTGCACCGCAAACGAGGTTCTGATGAGGCAGGGAGTGGCCCCCATAGGGAACTTCCTATCCCAGGAACTGGCCATTATGACAGGTTCTGTGGATGCAATGGTGGTGGACATACAGTGTATCATGCAGTCTCTTGCCGAAGTTGTTAAAAAGTACCACACTAAACTTATAACTTCTTCCCCTAAATGCAAGATACCCGGAGCAACACATGTACCCTTTGAAGACAGAAAGATATACGATACAGCAAGGGAGATCATAAAGATGGCAATTGACAACTACTCCAACCGCAAGGATGTCAAGATCCCCAATATAACCTCAGACCTGGTTGCAGGTTTTTCCCATGAGTATATAAGGTATATGCTAGGAGGGCGTTTCAGGCAATCCCTCAGGCCCCTTAACGACGGTATAATAGATGGCAGGATACAGGGAGTGGTGGCCATTGTAGGGTGCAATAATGCAAGGCATGTGCAGGATAAATACCACAACTACCTCACCAAAGAATTCATAAAAAGGGATTATCTTGTGGTGCAGACCGGCTGCGGTGCCATTTCTTCCGCTAAATGCGGGATGCTGATGCCTGAAGCCTACGAGCTGGCCGGTGACGGCTTAAAATCCATATGCGAGGCTGTGGGCATACCTCCGGTGCTTCACCTGGGGTCATGCGTGGATAACTCGAGGATATTGACCGTAGTCTCCGAGGTCCTGGCCGAGGGAGGCCTTGGGGAGGATGTAAGCGATCTTCCTGCGGCTGGCATAGCCCCTGAGTGGATGAGTGAAAAGGCGCTTTCAATAGGCGCTTATTTTGCCGCAAGCGGGGTTTATGTGTTGTTTGGGGGAGAGCCCATACCGGTCATATCAAGCCAGGAAGTGGTGAATATAATGACCGAGGGATGGGATAAGAAGTATGGAGGAAAACTTGAATATGTGCCCGATGTCGAACAGATATTGGAAAAGGTAATAAATCATATACAGGCAAAAAGGAAAGCGCTCAAGATCGATGTTAAAAAAGAAAGAGTGCTCTTTGATATGGAAGCAAGAAGGGAGTTAGGAAATGTCTAAGATTATAGCTACCAGCGCTATTAAAGGTGCACACAGCATAGTAGGGCAAGCCGAAGAACAATTAAATAAAACTATTGAAGAAAAAGGTGAGAACCAGATACTTGAATTTCCAGACACAGGTTATTATCTCCCTATCATATACAGCATGACAGGGATTAAGGTGGAGAAGCTGGGGGACTGCAAAGAGGTAATAGAAGAGGCTAAAAAGCTCCTTCCTCCTGTACCGAGCGAGAAGATATGGATACCTTATCTGGGAGGCACCCTTGATGCCGGTATTGCTACTTTATGGGCTGAAGAGATAATCGAAGCAATAAAATATATAGATGACCCCATTCCCGTGGGAGGAATCTGGCTCGGGGCTGCTGCAGACCTCATCATAAGGGAGAGGGGCATCGAGTTCGTTGACGGCACCGCTCCCGGTTTTGCGGCCTGCGTGGGCGCTGCTTCATCCAATGAGATGGCGGTAAAGATAGCCAGGGAGCTTCAGGAAAAAAGCATCTACGTTTTTATGACCGGCTCAACGAACGGCGTATCCATGGCTGAACAGCTGGCACAGGAAGGGGTAGAGCTTGGCTGGGACACCAGGCTTGTGCCTTTTGGAAAAGATATAACCTCGACCATATATCCCCTGGGTTTTGCGGCAAGGGCAGCCATGAGTTTCGGGGGTGTGCAGCCTGGTGATTTCAGAAGGATGCTTATGTATAACAAAGACAGGGTATTTGCTTTCGTCCTCGCCCTGGGTGAGGTCGACGAGGCCAAATATGCCAATGCCGCCGGAGCCATAAATTATGGTTTCCCCACTATAGCCAATACAAATATACCCGAAATACTGCCCAGAGGGGTATGTACCTATGAGCATGTGGTCTCCAATATCCCCGAAGAGGAGATCGTGAGCAAGGCTATAGAGGTAAGGGGGCTCAAGATCACCGTGGAGAAGGTCGACGTCCCTGTACCCTTTGGGCCCGCCTTTGAGGGTGAAAGGGTCAGAAAAGAAAATACCTATGTAGAATTTGGTGGAAATAAAGGCCCCGCTGTAGAGCTTCTTGTGATGACGGATTCTTCTGAAGTAGAGGACGGCAAGATAGAGGTCATCGGGCCAGAGGTAGACGATGTCGAAGAAGGGACCGTTATGCCTTTGGGAATATTTGTAGAGGTATCCGGTAGAAAGATGCAGGAGGATTTCGAGCCGGTGATGGAGAGGCAGATACATTATTTTTTGAACTATCCATCGGGCATCTTCCACATGGGCCAGAGGGATATATCCTGGATAAGGTTTTCCAAAGATGCAGTAAACAACGGTTTTAAGGTAAAGCATATAGGCACTGTGCTGCATGCAAAGATGCATGCAGATTTTGGAAGCATCATCGATAAGGTCCAGGTAAAGCTCTATACCAATCCCGAGGATGTCCAGGCCCTCATAGGTAGGGCAGGCAAAATATTTAAGGCCAGGGACGAGAGGATGGGCTCTTTGACGGATGAAAGGGTGGATACCTTCTATTCATGCACGCTTTGCCAGTCATTTGCGCCCAACCATGCCTGTGTGGTATCTCCAGAAAGGCCCGGGCTTTGCGGAGCTTATAACTGGCTGGACTGCCGGGCCGCCAATGAGATAAATCCCACCGGGCCCAATCAGCCTATACAAAAAGGCGATACCTTGGATGATAATCTCGGGGTATGGAAGGGTGTAAACCAATATATATATAAGGCATCCAACCAGAACCTGGAATCATTTTCTGCTTATTCCATGATAGTGGACCCCATGACCAGCTGTGGCTGCTTTGAGGTCATATGCACTATCCTGCCTTCGACCAATGGGGTTATGGCAGTAAACAGGGAATATACCGGGATGACTCCTTCAGGAATGAAGTTCTCCACTATCGCAGGTATGGTAGGCGGAGGCATACAGACCCCTGGATTTATAGGCATCAGCAAGTTTTTTATAACCTCTAAAAAATTTATCAAAGCTGATGGAGGCCTAAAGAGGCTGGCCTGGATGCCCAGGGAGCTCAAGGAAGAGATAGGAGATGCTATCGAAGAGAGGGCCCAGGAACTGGGATTGGAGAATTTCCTGGACAAGATAGCCACCGAAGAAGATGCCCAGACAGAAGAGGAAGTGCTGCAGTGGATGGAGAAGGTAGGCCATCCGGCCCTTGAAATGGAACCAATGATGCAATAATTTGAAAAAATAAAGAAGCAAAGGAGTACATGATGGCGCTTAGCGGTTTGGAGATCTTTAAGAAACTGCCCAAGACCAATTGTAAGGAGTGCGGTTTTCCTACATGCCTGGCATTTGCAATGCAGCTTGCCGCGGGCAAGGTAGAGCTTGAAAAATGCCCCCATATATCCGAGGAGGCAAAAGAGGCTCTTTCCGAGGCTTCCCAGCCGCCCATACTAAAAGTAGAGATCGGCAGCGGAGAGGATGCTTTTACCATCGGTGAGGAAAATGTCCTTTTCAGGCATGAGAGGACCTTTATAAATCCTAATGGGTTTGCGGTGACCGTAAAGGATGACATGGCGGCCCAGGACATAGAAAAGACCATAAAAGAGGTTGAAGGCCTCGAATATGAAAGGGTGGGCCAGACCCTTAAAATCGAAGCAGTATGCATCAAGGGCACTTCAGGAGACAGCCAGAAGTTCAAGCAGGCTGTAGACACCGTAGCAGAGAACACCAAAAAACCTTTGATACTGGTAACCGAGGACATATCCGTATTAGAAGAGCTTGCTTCCAAGCTTAAGGACAAAAAACCTCTTTTGCATGCCGCTGATAGCGAAAATGTTGATAAATTCATAGAGATAGCTAAAGCCACAGGATGCCCCGTAGCGGTAAGGGGAAAAGATTTTGAGGATATATCCAAGGTAACTGAGAAGATGAGGGCCCAAGGCATAAAAAACCTGGTCATAGATATCGGGCAGAGGGACCTCAAGGAAGACTTCTTCAACCAGATAGCTTTAAGGTCCGCGGCGATCAAAAAAAAGAACCGGCTTTTCGGCTATCCCACAATTGTATTTGCCGATGAGATGGCCAAAGATCCTTTGAGGGAGACCCTGGCCGCTTCTATTTTTGTGGCTAAGTATGCTTCCATCATAACCCTTTCAACCACCAGCCCCCAGAATATCTTTCCTCTTATGGTGTTCAGGCAGAATATATATACTGACCCAAGGCAGCCTATGCAGGCCGAAGAAAAGATATATGCGATCGGTAATCCTGATGAGAGCTCTCCAGTGCTGATAACCACGAACTTCTCGCTTACATATTTCATAATCTCCGGAGAGATTGAAAACAGCAAGGTGCCCTGCTGGCTGCTGGTGATGAATGTAGAGGGGCAATCGGTGCTCACCGCCTGGGCTGCGGGCAAATTTATACCTGAGCTGATAGCCCAGTATATAAAGAAAAGCGGCATAGAAGAAAAAACAGGCAACCGTGAACTTATCATACCCGGGTATGTGGCCCAGCTCCAGGGCGAACTGGAGGACGAGCTTGAAGGAAAGTGGAAGGTCATCGTGGGTCCCAGGGAAGCCGGAGAGGTCCCAAAGTTTTTAAAGGAACATGCTTCAGCCTAGGTTGAGGGTATGCAAAAAAGATTGTAACAAGTAAGTAATTCAGGTACAATTTAACCCAAATTAAAAAGTAGCGAAAGGAGTCAAGTTGAAAAGCGACATAGAAATCGCTCAAGCCGCAAAGATGAGACATATCTCAGAGATCGCAGAATCAGTGGGATTGGAGGAGGATGACCTTGAACTTTACGGTAATTACAAGGCCAAAGTAGACCTCTCGGTTTTAGACAGGATAAGCGGCCGTCCTAACGGCAAGTATATTGATGTGACCGCTATCACTCCCACCCCATTGGGCGAAGGAAAGACGGTTACCACCATAGGGCTTGCCATGGCTCTTGAAAAAATCGGCAAAAAGACCATAACCTGCATCAGGCAGCCCTCGCTTGGACCTGTATTCGGCATTAAAGGCGGGGCGGCCGGCGGAGGATATTCCCAGGTTCTTCCTATGGAAGATTTTAACCTTCACCTTACAGGGGATATACATGCTGTGGGCATAGCCCATAACCTCCTGGCGGCATTTCTGGATACCCATCTTATGAAAGGCAATGACCTGGGGATAGACCCCTTTAGCATAACCCTCAACAGGGTTGTGGATGTCAGTGACAGGGTGCTTAGGAACATAGTCGTAGGCCTGGGAGGAAGGCTTAACGGGCTGCCAAGGGAAACAGGGTATGACATTACCGTAGCCAGCGAAGTGATGGCCATACTAGCCCTTACCACCGGCTTAAAGGACATAAGGGAGAGGCTTGCCAGGATGACTGTGGGCTCCACATATGACGGCAAACCTGTTACTGCCGAAGACCTGAAATGTGCAGGTGCTATGGCTGTGCTCCTAAAGGATGCTATAAAGCCCAACCTTCTGCAGACTCTCGAGCATACCCCATGTTTTGTCCATGCTGGTCCTTTTGCTAATATAGCACACGGCAACAGCTCCATACTGGCAGACCAGATCGCTATTAAATTTGGCGAATATGTGGTAACGGAAAGCGGTTTTGGCGCTGACATAGGTGCTGAGAAATTTTTAAATATTAAATGCAGATACTCCGGGCTGACACCCGATGCTGCGGTAATCGTAGCTACGGTAAGGGCGCTGAAGATGCACGGTGGAGGTTTTGAGTTTATACCCGGCCAGGGAGTGGACAAGAAACTTATGAACACGCCCAATGTGGAAGCAGTGGCCAAGGGCTGTGAAAATCTTGAAAAGATGATTGAAAACATGAAGATGCATGGGGTGCCTGTTGTGGTTGCTATCAACCATTTTGAAGCAGACAGTGAAGAAGAGATCGAAGCTATAAGGGAAAAAGCAAAAAGCGCAGGAGCGGAGGACGCGGTCGTAAGCAAGGTATGGCTCGAAGGCGGCGACGGTGGTACCCAGCTTGCTGAAGCTGTGGACAGGGCTGCCCAAAAACCTTCTGAGTTTAAGTTCCTGTATCCGCTGGAATGGCCCATCGATAAGAAGATAGAGACTATTGCAACCAAGATCTACGGTGCTGACGGAGTGGACTTTTTGCCTGCAGCACAGGAAAAGATAGACCTTTATACCAAGCAGGGCTATGGCGACCTGCCTATCTGTATGGCCAAGACCCATCTGTCTTTGAGCCATGACCCAAGCCTTAAAGGAAGACCAAGAGGATTTACGGTACCCATCAGGGATATAAGGGCATCAGCAGGAGCAGGTTTCCTATATCCCCTACTTGGTGAGATGAGGACCATGCCTGGGCTTCCCAAGGTCCCTGCGGGAACCAATGTGGATTTGGATGATGATGGAAATATAGTGGGATTGTTCTAAACAATTATTAAAACTCTGATATCAAGAGGTGATTAAAATAGCTAAGTTAATAAGCGGATCTAAGATATCTGCCCAGATCAAAGATGAAGTCAAGGCTCAAATAGAGCAGATGAAAAAAGAAAATGATACGGTTCCGGGGCTGGCGGTCATACTGGTAGGGGAAAATCCTGCCTCCAGGGTATATGTGGCCAACAAGGAAAAGGGCTGCGCCCAGGTCGGTATAAATTCAGAGACCGTAAGAATGGAAGACACAGTGTCTACCGATGATATCCTTGCAGAGATAGACAAGCTCAACAACAGGGATGATATACACGGCATACTGGTCCAGCTTCCGTTGCCCCAACAGGTAGACACAGGCAGGGTACTTATGGCTATAAGCCCCGATAAGGATGTGGATGGTTTCCATCCGGTCAACATGGGCAAGCTGGTAGCTCAGCAGGATTGCCTGGTGCCTGCAACACCTTCAGGCATCATAGAGATGCTCAAAAGGGAAAATATTAACCTGAAAGGCGCAAATGCAACAATGGTGGGCCACAGCGAGATAGTGGGCAAACCCTGCACGCTGCTTCTTTTAAATGAATGGGCTACGGTCACGGTGTGCCACATAGAGACCAAAGACCTAAAGATGCACACAAAGGACGCCGATATAATCATCGTGGCCACCGGCGTTCCCTACCTTATAAAAGAGGACATGGTAAAAGAAGGTGCCGTAATAATAGATGTAGGAATAAACAGGATCACCAAGGACAAGGCAAGCCCTGACCTTCTTGAGTGGAGGAAGGAAGATTTTGAAAAAAAAGGTGCCACCCTTATAGGTGATGTGGACTTCCAAAGGGTAGAACCAAAAGCAAGCCATATCTCGCCAGTGCCAGGCGGCGTTGGCCCTATGACCATAGCCATGCTTTTGAAAAACACCCTGAAGGCTGCCAAGATGGCGGTGGAGAAAAAATAGGTTTTTTATAAAGGATAATTAAGATGTATTATGCCAAAGTTATCGGGAATGTCGTGGCTACCATGAA
>PWSB01000188.1 GCA_003563375.1 Actinomycetota bacterium
AGGTATGAATCTGAAGTAGTATTTCAACCCAAAAATATCTCTCCCGAGGAGCTGCAAAAAGAGACCGAATGGGTGTGGAGCCGTTTTTATAGTCTGCCGTCTGTCCTAAAAAGGTTGGGTCTTATCCGTTCTCGTCCATTAATACCCTGGCTTATGAATCTCCATTATATGGGTGAGAGGGTCAGGGATGGAAGAGTCTTTAAAAAGATAAGGCGCCTATTAGCCCTAGACAGATAAGTTTTAAATGGATTTAATTATTGACAGAAAAGTGGTTATTGACAAAAATAGATAAAGTAAAAAGTCTTTTTACACATTATAACTTAGGCTTGCAAGAATATGCCTAAAAAGGGATATTCGCCTTTTAAAATGGAAGGAATTATATGCTGAAAAGGTTTTACCGAAGCATAGGCAAAGCTTTCGAATATTGTTTTTATGTAGAGACAGGCTCTGAACTTATGAGCTGGGAGATGGATATATTAAAATGGCTGCTGGCAGAGACCTTTGAGCCTGAAAAATTCTCGGATGGTTCATTTTTAGAAGGAACCGGCCGAAAAATCGTGGAGATAGGCCCCCGGCTGAATTTTGAAACAGCTTATTCTACGAATGCTGTCTCCATCTGCCATTCCTGTGGCATAAAGAAGGTTTCCAGGCTTGAAAGATCCAGGAGATATTCGCTTGACCCTGGAACCGATGAAGACAGGTTTGTTGAAAACAACCATGACCGTATGACAGAATGTGTATATGAGAGACCCCTGACATCGTTTGAGACCGGTGTTGTGCCCCAGAAGATGTACGAGGTGCCGCTCATTGAGAAAGGCAGGCAGGCGCTGGTAGAGGTCAATAAGCAGCTGGGACTGGGTTTTGATGATTGGGACCTTGATTTCTACCATGACCTGTTTGTGAACAAGATAAACAGAAATCCTACAAATGTAGAATGTTTCCAGCTGAGCCAGGCTAACAGTGAACATTCAAGGCACTGGTTTTTTAAGGGAAAACTTATAGTAAACGGCAAAAAAAACCCCGAGACCCTCCTTGACCTGATCAAGTACCCTTTGAAAAAAAACAGGTCCAACAGCCTTATTGCATTCAAGGATAATTCAGGTGCAATAAAAGGTTTTGATATAAACACCATCTTGCCCCAAAAACCAGGTTTTTGTTCCTCTTTTACTGACAAAGAGGCTAGGTATAACTTCATTTTTACCGCTGAGACCCATAATTTTCCAAGCGGTGTGGCACCATTCCCCGGTGCTGAAACAGGGACCGGGGGCAGGATAAGGGATGTCCAGGCTACAGGAAAAGGCAGCCTTGTGGTCGCGGGAACAGCCGGATACTGCACGGGAAATCTTAATATACCCGATTACAGCATTCCCGGTGAGGGACAAAAGTTTGACTATCCTTCTAACCTTGCCCCACCTCTGGAAATAATGATAAAAGAAAGTGACGGTGCTTCAGATTACGGCAATAAATTCGGGGAGCCTGTCATCCAGGGTTTTACCAGGACCTTCGGGATGCTGGATGCTGACGGCCAGAGGAGGGAATGGGTAAAACCCATAATGTTCGGAGGCGGTGTCGGGCAGATAGACCAAAGGCACCTGGAAAAAGAAAAGCCACAAAAAGGGATGCTCATAATACAGATCGGAGGGCCGGCCTACAGGATAGGGATAGGGGGAGGTTCGGCCTCAAGCCTCATTCAGGAAGAGGGCAGGGAGGAGCTTGATTTTAATGCTGTGCAAAGGGGAGATGCCCAGATGGGCCAGAAGCTGAACAGGGTTATAAGGGCATGTATAGAGATGGGTGATAAAAACCCTATACTGAGCATCCATGACCAGGGAGCCGGGGGCCCATGTAATGTGCTTACCGAGATAGTCGAGCCTGCAGGGGGAAGGGTAGAAATAAGGAATATAAAGGTAGGCGACAGGACCATGTCGGTCTTAGAGATCTGGGGAGCAGAATACCAGGAGAGGGATGCTTTCCTGATAAGCGGCCAAAAGCTGGATCTTGTGCTTTCCATATGCCGAAGGGAAAAAGTGAACTGCGAGGTTTTAGGAAAGATAACCGGGGACGGCAGGATAGTGGTCACTGATAAAAAAACGGGCAGCACTCCCGTAGACCTGGAACTTGAAAAAATACTAAGTAATATCCCCCAGAAGGTCTTTCACCTGCAAAAGGTGGAGGCAAAAAACAGGCCTATAGATATTCCATCCGCAATAGACCTCAAAAACATAACAAGGGCTGTATTTAAGCTGCCCTCGGTATGCTCCAAGGGCTATCTGATGCACAAGGCTGACCGGAGCGTTACCGGGCTTATAGCACAGCAGCAGTGCTGCGGCCCCCTTCAGCTTGCAGTCTCAGACGTATCTGTCATAGCCCAGAGCCATTTCAGCTTGAGCGGGGCAGCCATATCAATAGGGGAACAGCCTCTTAAGACTTTAATAGATCCTGCTGCCGGGGCAAGGATGTCACTGGGAGAGGCAATAACAAATATGGTATGGGCCAGGATCACAGATTTTGAACATATAAAATGTTCAGTGAACTGGATGTGGCCGGCAAAACTGCCCGGGGAAGGTGCGGCCATACTCGAAGCCGCAAAAGCCTTGAGCGGGCTCATGGCTGACCTGGGTATAGCTGCGGATGGAGGAAAAGACAGCGTTTCCATGGCCGCAAAAGTGGGAAAGGATGTGGTCAAGTCCCCAAACCAGGTGGTCATCTCTGGTTATGCTTCCGTCCCTGATGTCAGAAAAGTAATCACTCCTGACATAAAAATGCCCGGAGAAAGCAAGCTTGTCCATATAGATATATCCAATGGAAAAAGGAGGCTCGGAGGCTCCGCATTTGCCCAGGCATTGGGCCAGCTTGGAGACAGCTCGCCCGATGTGGAAGACCCTGCCGCTCTAAGGTCAGCCTTTGAAGCTGTGCAGGAACTGATAGACAGGGAGATAATAATTTCCGGACATGACATAAGCGACGGAGGGTTGATTGCCGCCTTAGCTGAGATGGTGATGTCTGGAAACTGCGGTGCGGATATAAGGTTTAAAAAAGATACTGACCTAATTGATGAACTTTTTTCAGAAGAACTGGGATTGCTGGCAGAATATCCTTCACAAAAAGAAGATGTCCTTGCCCAGGTATTGGCGGAAAGGGGAATATCCTACAATATACTGGGTACAAGTACAAAAAAAAGGAGGCTTACTGTCTTGCGGGGCTCAAAAAAAGAACTTGATGAACACACCCATACCCTTCTTAAATGGTGGCAGCAGACCTCAGACAGGCTGGAGAAGGAACAGACTAATGCTGCTCATGCCAAGCAACAGGAAGGTCTGCATAAGCGGCAGGGCCCATCCTACAGCCTATCCTTTACACCATTGAAAACAGATAAAAGTTTATTGGAAAGCACCTCTAAACCCAGGGTAGCCGTTATAAGGGAAGAGGGCAGCAACGGGGACCGGGAAATGGCTTCTGCTTTTTATTATGCGGGTTTTGAACCCTGGGATGTTGCCATGACCGATCTGGCCGAAGGGACCGTATCGCTGGATGATTTTAGGGGCCTTGCCTTTGTGGGGGGCTTTTCATATGCGGATGTTTTTGAAGGAGCAAAAGGCTGGGCCGGAGTGATAAAATTTAATAAGAGGCTCAAAGATGATTTTAAAGGATTTTATGCCAGGGAAGACACCTTCTCATTGGGTGTATGCAACGGGTGCCAGCTCATGGCCCTTCTTGGCTGGGTTCCCTGGGATGGGATCGATGAGCAGCGCCAGCCCCGTTTTTTGGCGAACCGGTCAGGGAGGTTTGAATCCAGGTGGGTTTCAGTTAAAATAGATGACAGCCCGTCCATAATGCTTAAAGGGATGGAGGGTTCGGTCCTGGGGGCCTGGATCGCCCACAGCAGCGGAAACCTCTATTTCCCCGATCCTGAAATGCTCAAGGAATGCATTAAAAGATCCCTGGCCCCCATGGCCTATGTAGATGATAATGGAAAACCCACTGAGGCCTATCCCTTCAATCCCAACAGCTCTCC
>PWSB01000103.1 GCA_003563375.1 Actinomycetota bacterium
AAATGATTCCCTCTGTATATCAAGCAGATGGGGCATTTTCATTACTTTGGGAACCTTGCCGAATTGGTAACGTTGGATCATGCTATTGTTTTGCATTAATAAAATCTCCCCTTTATAATTTAAAATAAAGCAGTAAATAAAGTTAAAACTTTACTTTTTCACATCAGTGATTAAATCACCTCAAAAAAACTGACAAACTAATATTTTACCAAATATCATAGCTTTGTCAATTTTAAAAAAGCGATATAAAGGCAGTATATGTATGAAAATTATTTGATCTCTATTTCTGCGCCAGCCTCTTCAAGCTGTTTCTTAAGATCCTCTGCTTCTTCCTTGGATACTTTTTCTTTTACATTGTTCGGTGCTTTGTCAACAAGCTCCTTGGCTTCTTTCAAGCCCAGGCTGGTTATGCTTCTGACTACTTTTATCACTTGGATCTTTTTAGCTCCTGGCGATTTTAAGACGACATCAAATTCTGTCTGCTCCTGCTCTTCAGCGCCAGCAGCTGCACCAGGCGCCCCTGCGGCAGGCGCTGCGGCCATTGCCTGCGCGCTGACCCCGAATTTTTCCTCTAATGCGCTGACCAGTTCCGACAGTTCCAAAACTGTCATTTTTTCTATGGATTCCAGGATCTGATCCATTGGCTGTGCTTTTTTTGTGGTCTTTGTTTCCTTTGCGCTCATCTTCTCTTTTTCATTTCCTTCCTGCTTGGTCTCTTTTTTATCTTGAACTTTTTTTTCATCCTTTTTCTGTGCGGTTTCTTTTTTCTCTGCCATTATTCCTCCTCTTTTTGTTTTCTTATTCCATCTAAAACCATGACCAGATTTCTAGGAAGCCCGGCCAAAGCCATCACCAGCTTGGTGATAGGAGCATTCATAGTAACTGCAAGATTGGTAAGCAGGACCTCTTTTGAAGGAAGCCCGGCTATCTTGGTTACATTTTCAGCGGAGAGCACCTTCTCTTCAAGTATGCCTCCCTTTATCTTAAGGGTCCCATGCTCCTTTTCAAAATCCTTAATTATCTTAGCAGTGTCTGCGATATCCTCTTTGCTCGCCACCACGCTGGTAGGGCCCTTTAATATATCTTCTAAGTCAATGTCCTTAAAAATTTCTTTTGCTGCAATAAGAGCAAGCGTATTCTTTAATATTTTCAGGTAAGCGTCATTCTCTGCAAGCTTATCCCTGACCACCACCGAACCCTCTACACTAAGGCCGGTATGGTCGGTGAATATCAGGCCACTGCTCTCGGAAAATAAGCCTTTTATGGCCTCTACCTTTTCTTTTTTTTCTTTTTTTACCACCATAACCCCCAGATTACAATTAATCGTATACAAAATAAATCGACCCATACAAGGTCGATTTCTGCAAATCAACCTCGGCAGGAAATTAAGTCTTTAAACACCTGCTGTCTATGGTTGCCTTTAATTTAATTTTTTTAAGCTACTTCTCCAATATCCTTAGACTTTGTGATGTCTACCTTGATGCTAGGACCCATAGTCGAAGAAAAATATACCCCTTTTATATATCTTCCTTTAGCTGCAGCCGGTTTAGCCTTTAGAATGGTATCCATCAAAGCAGAATAATTCTCCGACAGCTTGTCTACACCGAATGACACCTTGCCCAATAAACTATGGACCACGCCATTTTTATCTGTCCTGTATTCTACCTTGCCCTTCTTGGCGTCCCCTACCGCTTTTCCTATCTCCATGGTCACCGTACCGGACTTGGGGTTGGGCATCAATTTTCGGGGCCCCAAAATCTTTCCAAGCTTGCCCACATGTTTCATCATGTCGGGCGCGGCGATGCAGACATCAAAATCCAGCCAGCCCTGGCTTATCTTCTCTGCAAGGTCCTGGCCACCCACATAATCCGCCCCGGCTTGTTCTGCTTCCTTCTGTTTTTCACCCTGGGCAAAGACAAGCACTCTCGGGACCTTGCCTGTCCCATTAGGGAGCACTATAGTGCCCCTGACGATCTGGTCCGCTTTCCTGGGATCCACCCCAAGGTTTATCACTATATCTACAGTCTCATCAAAACTTGCAGACTTGTTGGAGCATATCCATTCCAATGCCTTTCTCGGGCTTTTGGCCTGGTTGTCCAGATTTTCCACCTTTTGTCTGTATTTTTTGCTTCTCTTCACAATATCACCTCTAACCTATATTAAACGACCTTGACACCCATGTTCCTTGCAGTGCCTTCGATTATCTTTACTGCGCTCTCTATGGTCCTGGCGTTTAAGTCCTTTAGCTTTAACTTAGCGATCTCTTCTACTTGCTCCCTGCTGATCTCCCCAGCTTTTTCCTTATTGGGCTCCCCTGAGCCTTTTTCAATGCCAATAGCTTTTTTGATAAGCACAGCCGCAGGAGGGGTCTTGGTTATAAAGGTAAAGCTCCTATCATTGTAGACAGTCAGTATGACCGGGATTATGGTCCCCTGGTCTTTGGCTGTTTTTTCATTAAAAGCCTTGCAGAATTCCATTATATTTACCCCGTGCTGGCCCAATGCAGGGCCAACGGGAGGAGCAGGATTAGCCTGCCCTGCAGGTATCTGTAATTTAACTTGTGCAATAACTTGTTTTGCCATAATCTTTTCCTCAAATTGCCATAAGTTTTAAATTATACACAGAAAAAATTTATTTTCAAATAAATCTTAAATCTTTGAGACCTGGTCAAATTCTAATTCAACCGGTGTCTGCCTTCCAAAAATAGAAACCAGGACTTTTATCTTCCCCTGGTCCAGGTTAATCTCGCTTATTGTGCCGTCAAAATTAGCAAAAGGGCCGGAAGTGACCTTGACAGGCTGCCCCACTTCAAAGTCGGTCTTGGGTTTGGGTTTTTCAGAGACTTCCCTTTTCATTAATTTTTTGACTTCTGACTCGCTTAAAGGTACAGGCTTGTTCTCGGTGCCCACGAATCCGGTGACCCCCGGAGTGTTTCTTACCACATACCAGGAATCCTCATCAAGATTCATCTTGACCAGAAGATACCCTGGGAAAACCCTCTTGGTGGATACCTTTTTTTTGCCGCCCTGGATCTCCATGACATCTTCCTGGGGTATGTATATGTCAAAGATCTTGTCATGCATATTCATGGAATCAATCCTATGCTCAAGATTAGCTTTTATTTTTTTTTCATAGCCTGCATACGAATTTATAACGTACCATCTCGGTCTCATCAGCAAATCACCTTAACTCTTTAAATACCTAGGAACAGGTCGACGACCTGTAAAAATATAAAGTCAAAAAGTCCTAAAATAGCAGCAAAGATAATTATAGTCACCACAACCACTAGCGTATAGCTTAAGAGGGCTTTTTTGGTAGGCCAGGTAACCTTTTTAAGCTCCCTTACCACACCCTTTAAAAACTTTACGATTTTTTTTGGAAGCTCTCCCATGTACTGCTTCCAGGTCAGTTTTTTCTTAGGCGGAGCCGCTGGCGGCTTTCTGTCTTTTACCGCCTGCTCCATCATCTTTTTCGGCTTATATTTTCTTGAAACTTTTCTTTTTGCCATTACCTTCTCATATATCTATTTTTCAATAATTGGCAGGGCTGGAGGGACTCGAACCCCCAACACCCGGTTTTGGAGACCGGTGCTCTACCAATTGGAGCTACAGCCCTATCTGGTTTCCTTATGTACTGTATGTTTTTTACACCACTTACAGTATTTTTTTATTTCCATCCTGTCCGGGTCATTTTTCTTATTCTTAAAAGAGGTATAATTCCTCCTTTT
Source organism: Actinomycetota bacterium (assembly GCA_003563375.1). GTDB lineage: Bacteria > Actinomycetota > Humimicrobiia > Humimicrobiales > Humimicrobiaceae > Halolacustris > Halolacustris secundus. Next base: position 3,728 of record PWSB01000103.1, read on the forward strand.
GCATTCCGTACAGCCTAATATCATAACTTGTCTCAATTTAGCTCACCATCTGATTTTAATATTCCATCAAAGCGCAGGGAAATAAGTTATCATCATATGACCAAATTGTCAATAAAATACTTATTATTCTACTCTATGATCTTGGTAATGCTTCCTGCCCCTATGGTCCTTCCGCCTTCACGTATGGCAAACCTCAAGCCCTCTTCCATAGCTATGGGGGCTATAAGCTTTACTTCCATCTCTGTGTTAT
>PWSB01000093.1 GCA_003563375.1 Actinomycetota bacterium
ATGTTTTCCCCGGAGGACACCCGTACGGTAGCATTTATATTGGTCTTTCACAGCCTGGGCCTTCTGTTCTTCGGGCTGCTGATGATACTCAACCGGATTTTCTATGCCTTTAAAAATGTGAAGACCCCTCTAAAGGTAGCATCTGTATCAATAGTGGTGAACTTTTTTATGGACTGGCTGCTCATCAGGTTTTTGGATGTGGGGGGCCTTGCATTATCCACCTCATTTGTTGCATTATTTAATACAGGGGTACTATTGTATATATTGAGGAAAAAGCTTGGCAACCTGGGGGGGAGAAGGATATTTGTGTCGTATGGTAAAATGGCTCTGTCCGCTTCGGTTATGGGGGCCTGTGTCTACCTTCTGTGGAGGATGCTGGAAGGTTTTGCACAAAGGGGCCTGACCCAGCTAATAGTATCCCTGGGTGCAGCTATTTTTGCGGGAGGCGCAATATATATATTGATGACCTTCCTTTTTAAGATGGAAGAGGTAAGGTTTGTAAAAAATATGATGAAAAAGTTTAAGGATAAAGGTTTTAAGAGATGAGCGATTCTAAGCTGATAAGGAATTTTTCAATAATCGCACATATAGATCATGGCAAGTCGACCTTTGCTGACCGTATACTGGAGACTACGGATACGGTAAGCCCCAGGGACATGCTGGAGCAGTTTTTAGATGACATGGATCTGGAAAGGGAGCGCGGCATAACCATAAAGTCCCATGCGGTAAGGGTCATCTATAACAGCAGGGTTGACGGCAAGCGCTATATATTCAACCTCATAGACACCCCCGGCCATGTAGATTTCAGCTATGAGGTATCCAGGAGCCTTGCTGCCTGCGAGGGAGCCATACTGCTGGTGGATGCCACCCAGGGCATACAGGCACAGACCCTGGCCAATATTTATCTGGCCATGGACAATGAACTGGAGATAATCCCGGTCATAAACAAGATAGACTTAAAAAGCGCCCGGACAAGCGAGGTAATTGCCGAGCTTTCCCAAATACTTGGGGTAGAAGAAGCTGATATCTACAAGGTAAGCGCAAAGACAGGGGAGGGACTGGACAATGTTTTGGAAAGGGTGGTAAGGGACATACCGCCTCCAAGGGCCCTGGCAGACCACCCGCTTCAAGCCCTTATTTTTGATTCCCAGTACAACATTTACCGGGGGGTAGTGGCCCTGGTAAGGGTGGTAAGCGGAAACATATCCAAGGGCATGAAGGTCAGGTTCATGGGAGAAAAAGTAAGCTCCGAGGTCGAGGAGGCAGGCATACTTACCCCCAAGATGATACCAAAAAAAAGCCTGGGAGCAGGAGAAGGAGGCTATATAATCACAGGGATAAAAGAAGTGGAGCATATCACCGTGGGTGATACCATAACCTCCCAGGATAACCCTGCCCAAAACAGCCTGCCAGGCTATAAAAAGCCAAAACCCATGGTCTACTGCGGGCTTTTCCCACTGGAGGGCGGAGACTACGAGGACCTGAGGGAAGCCCTGCATAAGCTGGCCTTAAATGATTCCTCCCTTGATTTTATGCCCGAGTCTTCCCAGGCACTGGGTTTTGGTTTCAGGTGCGGTTTCTTAGGGCTTCTGCATATGGAGATAATAAAGGAAAGGCTTGAAAGGGAATACGGCCTAAAACTTATAACCACCGCCCCTAATGTTGCCTATAAGGTAAAGCTTACCGACGGCACCGAAAAAGAAGTCACCAGGCCCTCAGATTTTCCTTCGCCTGACAAAATCGAAAATATATGGGAACCATTTGCCGATGCCACCATTATAACTCCCAAGGATTATATCGGGGAGGTGATGAAGCTTTGCAACTCAAGGAGGGGTGAATTTGTGGATATGCAGTATATGTCCATGGAAAGGGTAGATTTAAAATACAGGCTTCCCCTCTCTGAGATCATAGTCGATTTCTTTAACCTTTTAAAATCTGCTACCAGCGGCTTTGCAAGCCTTGATTATGAGGTCCTGGAATACAGGGAATCCGACCTGGTAAAACTTGACATGCTGGTTGCCGGAAATAAGGTGGATGAGCTCTCTACTATAATACACAAGGACAAGGCCTATTACCTGGGAAGGGAGCTTGCAGTCAAACTGAGAAAAATAATACCAAGGCAGAACTTCGAGGTGGCCATACAGGCAGCAATAGGGAAAAGGATTATCGCAAAAGAGAGGATAGCCCCCTACCGCAAGGATGTTACCTCCGGGCTATATGGAGGGGACATAACCAGGAAGAGAAAAGTTTTGGAAAAACAGAAAGAAGGCAAGAAGAAGATGAAAAAAATAGGAAGGGTAGAGATACCTGATGACGCCTTCATGACTTTTTACAAGATAGACACAGGCAGCTGAGCACTCATCTAGATAATGATTATCAATATATAATAATTTATGTTGACAGGGGTTTTTTTTGTTCTATACTTAAAGATGATAATCATTATCATTTGCATTTAGGGAAATGGAAAATAAAGACAAGCATATTTTTCTAAAAGAGAGATTAAAACAAAACAACATCAAACTAACTTCAACCAGGTCAGCTATCCTTGAAGTCTTTGCCAGCAGCACCGAGAGCTTAGGCGCAGAAGACATATATATACTTGCCAGGCGCAAAGACCCTTCAATCAGCCTGGCTACAGTCTACAGGAACCTAAAGCTATTGGCAGGCCTGGGCCTGGTCCAGAAGATAAGCCAGGACAGTGGGTCCGTCTATTCCCTAGCCGGAAGGCTTGATGGCCGGAGGACAGCTGCCAGGCAGGTATCCAGACCTTCGAAGAAACCAGAGTCCAAAGACGTATACAGGATAGAAAACAAGCTCAATGAAGCGTTAAGGGACCTCAATAAAATAAAATTAGAAAAGGAGATGGCATTGGAAGATGTAATTAAAGATTTTGGAAGGTTGGACAAGATCTTGCAAAGTTATGAATTTGAGCAAAACAACCTGATACAGATTCTGCTGGATATACAGGAAGAATACAGATGGCTTCCAAAACACGCCCTTCTGTATGTGAGCAGCAGGCTGGATATACCCCTTACCAGGGTATACGGCATAGCCTCATTCTATAAGTTCCTGAACCTGGAACCCCGTGGCAAGCATTCAATACTGGTATGTACGGGAACAGCCTGCCATGTCCGGGGATCCATAAACCTTCTCCAGAATATAGTGGATATACTGGGGGTAAAACCCGGTGACACCACCCAGGACTTGAGGTTTACCCTGGATACGGTAAATTGCCTGGGATGCTGTGCTTTGGGGCCGGTAGTTATGATAGACGATGAATATCATAGCAATCCGACCGGCAAGCAGCTGAAAAAGATTTTAAAAAATTGTGATTGACAAGGAAGTGATGAAAATGAGCCCGCAGACAAAAATAAAATCACTGGATGACCTAAACGAGGTTGCAGGGAATATCAAAAAAAGCAACAAAGGGACCATAACCATATCCGTGTGTTCGGATACAAGCTGCAAAGCTTATAAATCAGACCCCCTGCATAATGCCATAAAGGAAGAGATAGGAAAAAGCAAAGCAAAAAATATAGTTTTAAAACGGACAGGATGCCATGGTTTTTGTGAAAGGGGCCCTGTAGTCATGGTATTTCCCCAGGGTTATTGTTACCTGGATGTGGATGCCAAGGATGCAGAAGATATAGTAAAAATGGCTTTAAAGGGCGAGCCTTTGGAAAGGCTGCTCTATAAAAATGAAGACGGCAGCCTTGCAAAGACCAAGGAAGAGATCCCCTTTTATAGCCCTCAGAAGATGGTCGTGCTTGGGGACAACCCCAAGATAGACCCCAAAAACATTGAAGATTATCTGATGCTCGGAGGCTACCAGTCACTGGGCAAGGTCCTTTCGGAAGCAAATCCCCAGAAAGTCATAGACCAGGTCAAAAAATCAGGCCTAAGGGGAAGGGGCGGTGGAGGTTTCCCTACAGGGCTTAAGTGGGAATTTACCAGA
>PWSB01000073.1 GCA_003563375.1 Actinomycetota bacterium
AACCTGACCTGGAGCCTATTGAAATAGAAGAAGGCCAGATAGAGAAGATAAGAGGGGAGATACCCGAGCTTCCCATGGAAAAGGCAGAAAGGTTTAAAAAACAGTACGGGCTTTCAGATTACGATGCTTCCCTTCTTACCAGTGATGCCTATGTGGCCCAGTATTTTGAGGATGTCTGTTCGCTGGCCGGGGATGCAAAGACCGTATGTAACTGGCTCATGGGAGACTATATCGCACTGGTAAACCAGAAAGGGATAGATTTCAAGGATTCAAATATCAGCCCTTCCAGCATGGCCAGTATGCTTAACATGGTTGAAGAAGGGGTAATAAGCAGCAAGATAGCCAAGTCTGTCCTAGAGGAGATGTTTGATACCGGGAAGGACCCTGAGGCCATCATAGAAGAGAAGGGTTTAAGGCAGATAAGCGATAGCGGGGTGTTGGGCAGAATAGTAGATGAGGTCATAGAGCAGCATCCCGGCCCGGTAAAGGAGTACCAGGGGGGCAAGGATAAGGCCATAGGATTTCTTATTGGGAAGGTTATGGCCAAAACCAAGGGAAAAGCAAATCCGGGAATGGTCAACAAGATGATAAGAGAAAAATTAAATAGGAGGGAATAGGAATGGCAAAAAAAATAGGAGTTTTAACCGGCGGAGGAGATTCTTCTGCCATCAATGCTGCAATCAGGGCGATAAAGAAAAAATGCATCAGTTACGGATATGACCTGTTTGGAATATGCAACGGATGGGATGGCCTGATCAAGGGTACCGGATATGACCTTATAAAGGAGGGAGCTACAGGCACCATATGTGTGGGGGGCACTTATTTGGGAACGAGCAGGACCAACCCTTACAAGAAGGAAAACGGGGTTGAGGCGGTCAGGGAGAATATCAAGAAGTTTAAAATCGATGCCCTTATCACCATAGGCGGGGATGATACCAATGGGGTAACCGGCAAGCTTCTTGCCCAATATGGAATAAATGGGGTGGGTATCCCCCAGACCATTGATAATGATATTGCCTGTACAGATTACTCCATAGGGTTTGATTCTGCGCTTGAAGTGGTAACAGATGCTGTAGATAAGCTTCATACAACCGCATCTTCGCATCATAGGATAATGATCGTCGAGGTCATGGGAAGGGATGCAGGCTGGCTGGCCCTTTACGGAGGCCTTGCAGGCGGCGCAGATGTCATATTGATACCCGAAGTGCCATTTGATTATGATGAGATAATCCAGGTGATTGAAGAAAGGAAACAGAGGGGGAGGGATTTTAGCATAATCATCGTAGCCGAAGGAGCAAAACCCAAGGGTGTCGGACAGCAGGTAACCGCTTCTGAGAGGGTCGATAGTTTCGGCCATGTGCAGCTTGGGGGAATAGGAGACTTTATTTCCAGGGAGATTGAAAAAAGGACCGGCTATGAGAGCAGGGTCACTGTATTGGGGCATATACAAAGGGGGGGCAGGCCTACTGCATTTGACAGGATACTTGCAACCAGGATGGGCTCAAAAGCAGTTGATCTGGTCCATGAAGGTGTCTTTGGCAAGATGGTATGCTTCAAGGATAACAAGATGGTCGCGGTTCCAATAGAAGAGGCTTTAAAACAGCAGAAGCCAGTAGATATGGAGCTTTATGAACTCTCCAAATTATTCCATTAAGCAATGTTCTTGTACACGGGGCTGGCTTGTTATTTACAGCAGATTGGGCTTTAAGGAAGCCCTACCCAACCTCCTTTAAGAATAAGAAGAGTGTCGAACCTTTTCTGAAACGTTTCATTAAAAATTTGACAAATATGGGAAAAAATGGATAAATATTAACTACGGAGGAGGTGGGTCAAGCTTGAAGAAAGTAGTCCTTAGCTTAATGGTCTTTCTAGTTTTATTTGTAACTCCATTTAATTTAAATAGATCAGAATTTGACAACAATGTAAAAGGCGCCATATCTGGATATGAATTCAGCCTGGCCAGGTGGCAGGTAAACCTTTTAAGGGGCTTTATAAATAGCAGAGAAACCCTTTCTTTAAGCAAAGAAGAAGGGGTTGAAGTGGTATGGTCCTATTTTAACGGTGAGCACGAAAACAAGAGGCTTGTGGAATTGGTCATATCCAGACAGGTCGAGGAAGCCCTTTCTGAGATAGGGCTGGCCGTTTTTCCAAGGGTCCATTTTACTATTACCCCCATGCCCGGTTATCTGGTCATCTCCCCCATAGAAGAGATAAGAAGGAAGAAAGAAATCCACGTTATCCCGGCACTTACCAGGGACAAAAGGGAAGAGATCGAAGGTTGGGTGGATGCTTTGGGAGTCTCTTCTATAGTGACCAATATTGCTGGGACTTCTACCTTCCCTATTGTTGTCGCTGAAGGCACCTCTCTTAGGAACACCATAAGGATCGTAGCTCACGAGTGGGCGCACCACCATTTGTTTTTCCGGCCTTTAGGCTTTAGGTACGGGCTACATTTCCTAGGATGGAAAAATGATGCGGTGGCTGCAATAAACGAAGCAGCAGCTACTATTGTGGAAATGGAAATTGAAGAAATAGTATACAACCGGTACTACAGCGATTTTGAAAAAGATATCCAGCTGGCAGGGATTGGTGCTACCTTTGATTACAGGGACCAGATGCAGTTGGTAAGGGAAAAGGTGGACCAGCTTCTGCTCATGGGAGAGATAGAAGAGGCTGAGAGGTATATGGAAGAACAGAGGCAATATATAAATTCCTACGGTTATGATATTAGGAAATTGAACCAGGCTTATTTTGCATTTCATGGGTCATATCCTTCGATATCTGTCAATCCATTGACCAGAAGGGTATATGAATTAAGGGAAGAAAGTGATTCCTTGAGAAGATTTTTGTATGAAATAGGAAAAGTATGGAATGCTCAAGATCTATTAGAGATCGAAATCCCCTGATTTTACTCTCTTTTTTACAAGAATCTTATATTAAAATTCTTTGACTATTCAGAACGGCGTAGTAAATAAAGTACCTGAAGCTTATGGGGAATAAGAGGAATTTAAGCCAGGTAATCATCCATAAACACAATCCTTGTTCCTGTACCATTAGGATCCACCTTCTTAAATTCAAAATCGTTGGTTATAAAGCAGCTTGTATTGCTTAGAATTGCTGTGGCAAGGATTATGGCATCAGGAGTTTTCAGGTTATACTCTGCCCTTAGTCTAGCAGCCCTAAATGCAACCTTGCGGTCTACCGGCAAAATACTGGTCCGGGGAATGCTGTTTAAAAATTGGTCAAAAAGCAATACCGCAGTATCCCTTTTGCTAATTATAGGTTTTACCATTATCTCTATAATGGTTAATGCGCAAAGGTTGCAATGGCGCCTGTGGATAATTATTTGGCTGAGGATATCTTCAGTTAGTGCGCTGTAGGGAGTAATGTCTTCAAGGTGATATATGATAACCTGTGAATCCAATGAGATGCTCGCAGACCCGCTTATTGCCTTCCTAAACCCTACCCTGTTCAATCCCAGGAACTCCTTTCTCCGCCAATATATGCATCTATGTCCTGTTTGTCACCAAAGACACCTTTCATCAGCCCCTTGGTATATTCAATATATTTTTTGGGGGACATCAAGAGGATATCATCATCTTTTGGCACCATAACGATATAATCGCCAGGTTTGACCTTAAGTTTTTCTCTCACTCTTAAAGGAATGGTTACCTGACTTTTTTTACTTAGTTTTAGTACTTTGCACTGTTTCATATTAATAGTTTACCATTAACAATAAGTAAAGCAATATTTAATTTGTAAAGCAGATATCAAATTACCTTACCATAGGATTACCCTAACCCTTTATGCCTACCTCAAAAGAGGCTGGCCGAAATCTTTTAGGTTTGAGCCTAAAAAAGATAGCAAAGCCAGCATTTCTGGGATCTTATGGATGCGAGATTGTATATTAAACTCATGCTACAAACAATCCTAATTAC
>PWSB01000149.1 GCA_003563375.1 Actinomycetota bacterium
GCTTAGGTGTATCTTTTCATTCTCAGATATTAGTTCGGCAAAATGGGTAAAGTTTGCCTTCCCGTACCTGTCCTTCTTAAGTTCTACTACCAGATCCTTTACATTATCTTCTGTTGCATTTTTTGGCTTTCTTTCTCTGTTACCATGGATTGCTGCCTCTGGACCAATCTTTTTCACCCTTCCCTTGATCCTTATTGCCTGTCTGGTAGAGATATTAAGAATACGTGCGGCTTCTTCTATCTTCATCTGGCCCTCTATTAGCCTCTCTGCCACCTTAAGCCTTACCATCTCTTTCTCTGTCATGTGATATTGTTCCTTTCTTTCCATAGGTGACATTTTCCCTGAACAACATCTTCATGACAATATCACTGAACTACTACACGAAGCAATTCGGCAGGTTGACTTTTAGGCTATAAGTGGTTAATATTTTAGTTTGAAATTATTCAGTTTAAACGGGCGGAAGTGGCTCAGATGGTAGAGCATCACCTTGCCAAGGTGAGGGTCGCGGGTTCGAATCCCGTCTTCCGCTCCATTTTTATTATTGCTTATTTAATTCAGTCAAAAGAGTATAATAGGGTATAAAAAGGTCTTTCTATGGTCAAAATAAATATTGAAGGAAAATTGCTGGAGGTCGAGCCTGGAAGCAGTATAAAAGATGCTTTGAGAAAGCTTGATCCAAAGCTGGCAAAAAAAACGGTAATAGCTATCAGCGACGGCAAGAAACTTGACTTGGGCCATGTCCCAGGTGAGGATATAGGTATTAAGCCGGTAACCTCCGATGATAGCTTGGCACTTGATGTCCTAAACCACAGTACCGCCCACATAATGGCACATGCAATACAGAGACTTTACCCGGATACCAAATTTGCCATAGGCCCTGCTATTGAAGAAGGCTTCTATTATGATTTTGACACCCGGTCCACTATCACTTTTCAAGATCTTCCAAAAATAGAAAAAGAGATGAAAAGGATTATTAAAAAAAATCCTAAATTTGAGAAAAAAGAAGTCTCCAAAAAACAGGCAAAGTCTATTTTCTCAGATAATCCATACAAGCTAGAACTTATAGAAGGCATCGAGGAGGATAGGGTGGGCATATATACCACAGGTGATTTTGTGGACCTTTGCAAGGGTCCCCATATACCCACGCTTGCAAAAATAGGGGCCTTTAAGCTCTTAAGCATAGCCGGAGCATATTGGCGGGGCAAAGAGGAAAACAAAATGCTTACCAGGATATACGGCACGGCATTTTATAGCAAAGAAGACCTGGATGCCTATATAAGCCGGTTAGAGAGAGCAAAGGAGTCAGACCATAGAAAAATAGGTAAGGAGCTGGACCTTTTCAGTTTTCATGACGAAGCTCCCGGTTTCCCTTTTTTCCATCCAAAAGGAATGGTGCTGATAAACAATATACTTGATTATTGGAGAGAGGAACATAAAAAGGAAGGGTATGAGGAGATCAAAACACCTATGATCCTTTCTAATGAATTATGGAAGACCTCAGGCCATTGGGAAAATTACAAGGATAATATGTATTTTGTCGAGATTGACCAGGCAGAATATGCTATAAAGCCCATGAACTGTCCAGGGTCCAACCTTATTTATAGGTCCCGCCAGCATTCCTACAGGGAGTTACCCATAAGATATCCAGAAATAGGCCTTGTGCACAGGCATGAAAAATCAGGGGTCCTGCACGGCCTTTTCAGGGTAAGGAACTTCACCCAGGATGATGCCCATATATATTGTACCGAAGCCCAGCTGGAGGAGGAGATAACCAGGATAATCAAGCTAATAGCAAGGATGTATGATGTCTTTGGTTTTAACGAATATCATGTAGAGCTTTCCACCAGGCCTCCAAAAAGGATAGGCTCTGAAGCCATCTGGGACAAATCTGAAGCTCTTTTGGAAAAAATCATCAAAGAGAACAAGCTTGATTATAAGGTAAATGAGGGAGACGGGGCTTTTTATGGTCCCAAGATAGACTTCCATATAAAAGACTGTCTGGACAGGACCTGGCAGTGTGCCACTATACAGCTTGATTTTTCCACACCTGAAAAATTTGACCTCGCCTATGTTGGAAAGGACAATGCCAAACATAGGCCTGTGATGCTTCACAGGGTAGTGCTGGGAAGCCTTGAGAGGTTTATAGGGATACTTACAGAACATTACGGGGGGAATTTCCCGGCATGGCTTGCGCCAGTTCAGATGGTGGTCCTGCCCATATCAGAGAAGTTTGAGCAATATGCGCGTAATATTTATTCAAGGTTTGAGGATGAAGGGTTTAGGGCAGAGTTTGACAACAGGGTAGAATCGCTGGGCAAGAAGATAAGGGAGGCAGAACTAAATAAGGTCCCTTATATGGTAGTAATCGGGAAAAATGAGCAGCAGACCCAGACATTGACTATAAGGACTAAAAGCGGCAGGGATATAAAGGAGATAAGGATAGACCGTTTCATAGGGATGGCAAGGGAGGCGACCAGTAAAAAAAAGATGGACTTGTAAAATTCTTCTTTATTTTTCACGTAATAATTCTTATAATTAATTAAAACCATTTTTAAAATTATTTAAGTACATACAACAAAGGGGTATCTATGACTATCAAAGAAAGGGTAAGACTGTACACTACAAAGGCTGCAATAAAAAGCGCCCTGAAAGTGCTCCCCAAGATCTCAGACGAGAGGTGGCTTTCCATAATTAAGGGAAGGGTCTACAAACTGAAGAACAAGGAAGAAAGGGACTTTTTGGAAAATCTTCTAATAAACCTTAAAAGATCCATTGTGGATATGTCTCCCTCAGTCAGGGATAAGGTAGTGATGAACCTTATCAATAATGCTATGGTGCAGGGACAGCCCAAAAGGCAGGCATTTGCTAAAAAATATGGCATGAATCCCCCAAACCACTTGGTAATAAGCCCTACTATGAAATGCAACCTTAAGTGTTATGGATGTTATGCATGGCAGTACTCCAAAAAAGATGACCTTCCCTATGATGTATGTAACCGGGTCATCAAAGAAGCCAATGACCTCGGTATTTATTTCTTCGTTATAACCGGCGGGGAACCTTTCTGCTGGGAACATTTTTATGATTTCCTGGAAAGGCACAATAATTCCTTCTTCCAGATTTATACAAATGGCCAGCTTATAGACAAAGAGGTCGCAGCAAGGCTTGCAGAGCTTGGAAACGCAGTGCCCTGCATAAGCATGGAGGGTTTCGAAAAGGAGACAGATGAGCGCAGGGGCAAGGGAGCCTGGAACAATATAATGAACGCCATGGATAATCTGAGAGAAGCGGGTGTCCTTTTTGGATATTCCGTGACTGCAGTAAGGGATAATAACGACATTGTGGTCAGTGATGAATTTGTGGATCTTTTTGTGGAAAAAGGAGCATTTGTAGGCTGGTATTTTAACTATATCCCCATCGGCAGGGAACCGGATATGAACCTTATGCCTACTCCTGAACAGAGGGATTACCGGAGGAAGAGGATTCTGGAGATAAGAAAGACCAAGGATATAATTGTCGCTGATTTCTGGAATGACGGTCCTCTTGTCAACGGATGCATGGCGGGGGGCAAGAATTATCTGCATATAAACGTAAACGGCGATGTGGAGCCATGCGTATTCGTGCATTTTGCAGCTGATAATATTAAAGAGAAAAGCTTGGAAGAGGTCTTAACCTCTGATTTCTTTATGGCTTTCAGGAAACGCCAGCCCTACAGCCATAACCATTTGAGGCCCTGCAGCATAATAGACAGCCCCCAGGTATTGAGGGATATAGTTGCGGAATGCGGAGCCTATGCTACCCATGAGGGGGCGGAGACCATTGTTACTGATCTGGCAAAGGATCTTGACAAATATTCAGATGATTACGGTAAGATAGCAGACCCTGTATGGGCACAAGAGTATGAGCCTGAAGAAGAGGAAGAGGAAGC
>PWSB01000003.1 GCA_003563375.1 Actinomycetota bacterium
ATCATATCTAAAATAGCGGGCATATTCTTGATAATTTTGGGGATAATCTTTGTAACTGATTCGATGCTGAGGATAACCGGTTGGCTTTTACGGTATATCCCCGTACTGGATAGGATTAATATTTAATTTTTTTTATGGTATTATTTTCCAAGACTAAATGAAAATAAGAAGGGAGGCCAAAAATTGGTTGTAGATCCTGTTGCTTTTAGAATAGGTAATTTAGAAATACGCTGGTACGGGTTACTGATTGCTTTGGCCCTGCTGGTAGGCATCACAATAGCATATCTGGTTGCCAAATACAGGGGCAAGAAGCAGGAAGAGATTATAAATTTTGCCCCTTTCGCGGTCATCTTCGGGGTACTTGGGGCAAGGCTTGTGCATGTTGTCGTAAACTGGTCCTTTTATGCAGCCAACCCTGCCCTTATTTTTGCCATCCGCAGAGGCGGCCTGGCTATACAGGGTGTTATGCTGGGGGGTCTGCTGGCATTATTTATCTTCTGCAGGGTCAGGAAACTTTATTTCTGGACCTGGGCAGATATTGTCGCCCCTGCATTGGTCATGGGCCAGGCTATAGGACGCTGGGGTAACTTTTTTAACCAGGAGGCTTTCGGAATTCCCACAGACCTGCCCTGGGCTATTTATATAGAGCCTGCAAACAGGCCGCCGGCATATGCCAGCTTTGAATATTTTCATCCCACACACCTTTATGAGTCCCTGGCCAATCTTGCTCTTTTCGGGCTTCTGCTTTTCATGCACCGTTTTTATAAGAGGAGACCAGACAGGCTGCCCGACGGGCTTATCATATGTGCATACCTTGCATTCTATGCGGTGTACAGGACTTTCATCGAATCGATCAGGGTAGACAGCACATATATAGGGCCGATAAGGGCGGTTTATTTGCTCAACATAGTAGCCATTGTCCTGGCTATAATAATAGCCAATGCGCTGGTTACAAGGTTTAAGCAGAAAAAAATTAAAGATTCCCAGTAGTTATTTGCGGCTGTATATGCAGCCGCAATAATTCTGGCGGTACAGGGCCAACTGCTTTGACATAATCATGGTTTTTTGGAAACCATCTTTTTTTTTAAAATCATATTTTAGAAATCCTATATTAAAATAGGCCGATGCCTGCTCTCCGGCCAGGTTTAGTGCATTTACATCCTTGTGGGGGCTTACGCTCAAAGTTGTGCAGAATTTGTCAAACCCCAGTCTTGCAGCCATACCAGCTGTCTCAAACAATCTAAGCTTAAAACAGGCGATACACCTTTTCCCTCCTTCGGGTTCGTCTTCCAGCCCAACAGCAGCCCTGTCCCATTTCTGTTTTTGGTATTTCCCTATAATCAGGGGAATGCTAAATTTTGATGAGACAGTCCTCATGCCCTCCAGCCTTTTTTCATATTCTTTTTTTGGGCTTATATTGGGATTATAGTAGTAAATGCTTATATTATAATCTTTTTTTGCCGCAGTATAAGGGTGTAGCACGCAGGTCGCACAGCATGCATGCATAAGCAGTTTTGGTTTATCAGCCATACTTTTTAATCCTTGTATAAATGGGGTTTTTTTAATATATTAACAGGAACATAATTTAAAGGGAACATGATGGATTTTGGTTTTCTAAAAGTTTGTACACCAAAGGAAATTGAAGGCATAAGGGAAGGCAGAAAAGCTGCAATAACCCAAGAGGCATCTCAAACAGTTAAAAAGATACTTGCCGGCATAAGGGAAAAAGGCGAAGACGCGATTGTAAAATATGTAACCAGGTTTGATGGCTACCATCCTGAAAGCTTTGCAAAGATAAAAATATCCGAACAAGAGATAGAAAGCGCGGCAAGCTTCGTTGAAAATAAATATCCTAAACTTTTAAGGTCCATTGAAGCTTGTATTGAAAACCTGGATTTTTATCATCAGGAAGAACTGAAGAGGGCCTGCCGCACTTGGTTTGCCCAGCCCAAAAAAGGAAAAAAGATAGGCCAGCTGGTAAATCCTGTTAAAAGGGCGGGAGTCTATGCCCCTGGCGGAAGATATCCTTATCCTTCCTCCCTTATAATGGCTGCGGTGCCCGCTAAAATCGCAGGTGTTAGGGAAATCGCTGCCTGCAGCCCCATGAAAAGGGACAGTGATGCAGGCAAAGTGTTTTTATATGTATGCAAAAGATTGGGGATCCATGAGGTCTATAATCTTGGTGGAGCACAGGCAATCGGGCTGTTTGCCTATGGAACCAAAAGCTTTAGGAAAGTGGATAAAATAGTGGGCCCTGGAAACATTTATGTCACTGCTGCAAAAAAAGAGGTCTTCGGCATGGTGGGTATAGACAGCCTGGCAGGGCCTAGCGAGATTATAGTAATCTCAGATGAAACAGGGGATAAGGACTTTATTGCGGCAGACCTCATATCCCAGGCAGAGCATGATCCCGAAGCTTTTATCATGCTTCTTACCACCAGCAGCCAGCTGGCCCAAGGGGTAATAGATTCCATAAAAGAACAGATGCAATCCCTAGACAAAAAATATAAGGAAAATGCCCGCGTTGCTTACACTGCATTAAAAAACAACTGCCTGATCGCAACGGGAAAAAGCATCAGTGAACTTGCCAGTATATCTGATTCTTCGGCTCCAGAACATCTGGAGATCATTTGCCGGGACCCCCAGGAGCTGTTAAAGCTTATCCAAAATGCAGGAGCTGTGTTCGTTGGAGGCTATACCCCTGTGGCTTTGGGTGATTACATAGGAGGCACCAATCATGTAATACCCACCTCGGGCAATGCCAGATTTTCTTCGCCGCTCGGGGTGAATGATTTCTTAAAAAGAAGCAGTGTCCTTTTCTACGACAAAGAGGTTTTGTCCCAGGAGAAGGAACATGTAGAAAGGTTTTCAGATTTTGAAAATCTGCATGCTCACAAAAGATCAATACAGATAAGGTTTGGAGAAGAGGATGAAAATAAAAAAATGGATAATGGACCTGCCTGAATATATACCCGGCAGCACTTTAGAGCAAATAAAAGAAAAGTATGGGCTTAGCGATGTTTACAAGCTGGCGTCCAATGAAAATATAATGGGGCCTTCCGAGGAGGTAAAAAAAGCTATTTGCAAAGCCGCCGGAGAAGTCCAATATTATCCTGATGCAAATTGTACCCTCCTAAGGGAGCGGCTTTCTAAAAAACATGGTGTACCTGAAGAAAAGATAATAATCGGAAACGGTACGGACCAGATAATCGAGATGATCTGTGACTGCTTTATATGCGGCGGGGATAATATAATAATAGCAGATCCGACTTTTCTAATCTATGAAAAGGCTTCACTGAAATGCGGAGGGGTGGTCAAAAAGGTGCCCTTAAAGGATAAAAGGCAGGACATAGATGCAATGCTTTCAAAGATTGACCCAAATACAAATGTATTGTTTTTGACCAGCCCGCACAATCCTACAGGGACAAATATAAACAGAAAAGAATTTGAATACCTGATGGATAACATAAGCCGAGACCTTCTGGTAGTATTTGATGAAGCTTATTGTGAATATGTGGACCAAAAAGACAGTTTGCCCACCTCCGATTATGTCAAGCACACTCCAAACCTGTTAATACTCCGTACCTTTTCAAAGATATTTGGCTTGGCTGGTCTAAGGACAGGGTACGCTATAGCAGATGAAAAGATTATTAATGCCTTGAACAAGATAAGGCTTCCCTTTAATGTAAATTCCCTTGGACAGGCTGGAGCCTCTGCTGCCCTGGAGGACGAGGGATACATCAAAGGGATCAGGGAGAAGGTATCGGCAGAAAAAGAAAAATTTTATTTCTTATGCAATAATAGTGGTATTGAGTTTATAAGATCTTATGCTAACTTTATATTATTGAAGACAGGGAAATATTCTGCCGAAATAGTCGAAGATCTCCTAAGGGAGGGTTTTATAGTAAGGCCCGGCAAAAATCTA
>PWSB01000222.1 GCA_003563375.1 Actinomycetota bacterium
ATGACCCTTATAAATGATGTGGGGCTTGACAATGTAGGGGGTGCCCTGGATGTGGGGCATTCGCTTATGGCCCAGGAGAACCTGGCTGAATCCCTGTGCCTTTTGGACAGCCATAACCGGCTTTTTCAGATACACTTAAATGAAAACTACAAGGATTCAGACCCCGATATGATATTCGGCACCATAAACTTCTGGGAACTGCTTGAGTTTTTCTATTACCTCAATAAAACAGATTTTTCAGGCTGGTCATCTATTGATACCATAGCTGCCAGGGAAGACAGGGCCCAGGCCTTGAAGCTGGGAGTGGACCTTATATGGAAAATAAAAGAGCTGGCTGACAGATTGACTGAAAAAGCAGATATCATAGATTCCAACCTAAAAGGTTATAAGTTTACGGATAATATGCAGCTTATAAAAGATTTAGTTTTAAAATAAGGAGGACCCATGGAAAGGATAGGTTTTAAATTTAAGATCAAACCTGAACTGAAGCCTGAATACAAAAAAGCCCATGATGAGATCTGGCCTGAGATGTCCAAGGCTATAAAAGATGCCGGAATCTCAAATTATTCCATCTTTTTCAGTCCTGACGGAACCCTTTTTGCTTATCTGGAAGCAGAAGATTATCAAAAAGGCATTAAGAAGCTGGGGAAAACAGATGTAAACCGGCGCTGGCAGAAACATATGGAAAAATATTTTGTAAAAGAGGACCCTTCTATCCTTGGGCCTGAGATCGAGACGCTTGAGGAGGTTTTCCACCTGGACTGATATGATGCTCAGACCTTTTTCTAAATATTAGGAAAAAATCTGAAAGGCTTATGCCTGCCCGGCAGCGAAGAAGATGCCCGCCTTTTTGCGGCACTCCAACCCGTAAAGCAAGCAGGGTCAAATCTATAAATTTTTCCCTGCTTGCGCTGGTTTGTCCAGGTGATTAAATTAATATTGGATGGTTTGAAGAATACATGAAAGGTAAATAAGATGAATGCAAGGGAAAAATTTTTATCAGTGATGAGGATGGAGGACGGCGACTACAGTGGCGTCCAGCTCCCCAAAGTAGAGTTTGGTTACTGGGCGGGCACTATCAGAAGATGGTTTGACCAGGGGCTTAAAAAAGTCGAGGATATAGATGAGGATATTGCCGACGGCATAGCGGTCATGGCCAATAAAAACATATATGCCAAAATGGAGAAAGCAGAAGATAAAAATGTAGCTCCGGTATTCGGGCTTGACCCTTATCTTACAAAATTTCCCATAGACTACAGCCCGCTTCACGAAGAAGAAATAGTAGAAAAGACAGATACCCACATCACCTACAGGGATGAATACGGGGTACTTAATAAAAACGATGTGAAAAGGACATCCCTTCCTATGGAAATATCCCATCCTGTTAGAGATTGGGAAAGCTGGGAGGCTTACAAGGTCGGATATGACCATTCCACCATAGAGGACCGGCTGCCCCCTGATTGGGACAAGCTGGCAGGTTTGCTAAAAGACAGGGACTTTCCCATAAGGCTCGGAGGCACCAATGGCGGTTTTTTGGGTTTTCCCAGGCAGATCATGGGGATCACAACCTACATGGTAAAACTGTATGATGACCCAAAGCTCATCCATGATATCTGTGATACATTCCTTGATTTTCTACTCGCATATTATGGCAGGATAACGAAGGATATAGACGTAGACTGCATCCTTATCTGGGAGGATATGGCAGGAAAGGGAGGCTCCCTCATATCCCCTGCCCACTTCAAGGAATTTCTTACCCCCAGGTATAAGAAGATGGTAAACTTTTCTAAGGATATGGGAGTGGATATAGTACTGACAGACAGTGATGGTTTTGTAGAGGGCTTAATACCCCTTATCGTGGAGACGGGGGTCACCGGGATGTATCCTTTTGAGAGGGCTGCTGGAAACGACCTGTTAAAGATAAGAGATAGTTTTCCAGATTTCCAGATTATGGGGGGAATAGACAAAAGGGTGCTGTTCGTTGATTCTGACCGGGGCAGAATAGATGCTGAACTTGAAATAGTCCAGAAGATGCTAAAAAAAGGACGATACATCCCCCACATAGACCATTTTGTATCCCAGGACTGTACATTGGATAACTTTACTTATTACCGAAATAGGTTAAATGAGATAATCGATAGGTTCAACAAACAATAAAAGGTTTATAAATGGAAAGTTTAAAATTTGTAGATGCCAATACCTGGATAGGAGAAAACTATCTGAGCAGGGAATATTCTATAGAAGATAAAAACCTGGCAGGCCTGCTGGGACAAAGAATAAAAAAATATAATATAGCAGGCAGTATTATAAGCCACCATCTATCCCTTTTTTACTGGCCAAGGCAGGGAAATGACCTTCTGGCGGCAAAGCTAAAAGAGGCTAGGGGTGATAACTTTGGGGCAATACTTTTTGAGCAGGAATATTTTTGTGAACCACATCTGTTCGAGAAGGGGATAAAGGATAGATATGCCCAAGGTTTTAGAATAGTGCGGCTATTTCCCAAATCAAACAAGTATCCTTTTGAGGCCAGGCTAATGTCTAAGTTCTATGAGGTACTGGACCATTATAGTTTTCCTGCAATGATAGGCTTAGATGAGATAGACGTTACCGGGAATAAAGCTATACAATGGGAAAGGTTAGCGGATATAGCTGAGAGGTTTAGCAGCATGCCTTTGATAATAGACGGCCAGAATTCAAAAAGCCTCCTATATAACAGCTATTTCCTTAGCCTTATGCAGTCTTTTGGCAATATCTATATAACCACCCACAACCTTTACGGCGTGGCCCAGATAGAGAACCTTGTAAGCTGCACCGGCAAAGAAAGGCTTTTATTTGATTCCTACTCTCCGTACCAGGACATAGGCTTGTCTGCCCAAAGGATAGAGGAGGCGGAGCTAAAAAAAGATGAAAAGGAAGCCATTGCTGGTAAAAACATTAAAAAATTGATATCAAATATTAAATTAGGGCAGGTCTAAGACAGCATGGAACAAAGATTAAAAAAAATAATGGAAAAATATCAAATAATAGATAGCCACCTGCACCTGGGGGTCCTTGGCTATATGAATATATTAGGCGACCCGGATGGCAGCATGCTTAAACTGATGGAAAAATACGGCCTGGATTATGCGGTATTCTCTCATCATGCAGCACTTGCCAGCACTACCTTTGGATGGGAAAAGACTATAGAGGCTTTGGGCAAGGACAGCAAGCTATATGCATATATAGTCTTTAACCCCAATCACGGTGATTTCGGCATGAAGCTCTTGGAGGAAAATATTGGGAAGGAAAGGTTCTCAGGAGTTAAAATACATCCTTCATGGCACAGATGCTACCCGGCTGATGCAAGGTACAAAAGATTTTGGGAATACGCCCATCAAAACAAGCTAGTGGTGTTAAGCCATAGCTGGAACCCGGATGTGGCCAACCCCGACCAGAAATATTCAGATCCCTTCCTTTTGGCGGATATAGCAAAAAAATATAGGGACATAACCCTTATATTGGCCCATGGCGGGGGAAGGGGAGCTTATCTCTATAAGGTCCTGGATATATTGAAAGAGAACAAAAACATATATGTTGATTTTGCGGGTGATATACTTCTACCAGGCCTGCTTGAAGACTATGTTGACGCAATAGGTTCAAAACGTATATTGTTTGGCACAGATATGCCCTGGTCCGATATAAGGTATCATCTCCTATGGATAGAAGGGTCGGAAATAGATGAAAAAGATAAGAGGAATATATTTGGCCTGAATGCCAAAAGATTGTTCAAATTAACATAAATCTTAAAAAGGAGGAATAAATTGATAGAGACAAAAAAACTCCTTCCCTATGAAGGAGAACCGGATATTGAAAGGCTCCTATCAGCTTTTAAGCGGGAGCCCGTAGACAGGGTGCCAAACTTCGAGGTGCTAATAGAAGA
>PWSB01000214.1 GCA_003563375.1 Actinomycetota bacterium
ACACCGCAGCAGGGCCCATATAATATGCAAGGAAAGGGATGGGGCCATACTTTGCGGAATAGACCTGGCCATACAGCTTTTCAAAGAGGTGGATAAAAATATAGAAGCAATAAAGACCAAAAAAGACGGACAGGCTATAGGGTACATGCAAAAGGCAGCCGAGCTTTCAGGGCCCAGCGCTTCCCTGCTGGCTGCAGAAAGGTCTGCATTGAACTTCATACAGCATCTGTCAGGAATCTCTACCATTACCAAAAAATTTGCTTCGGCGGCCGCTCCATACGGAGTAAAGATAACCGATACCAGGAAAACCAAGCCGACCTTGAGAAGCATAGAAAAATATGCGGTAGCCATGGGAGGCGGGCACAATCACCGTTTCGGCTTATTTGACGGGATTATGCTAAAGGACAACCACATACTAGCTGCCGGCGGCACGGCCAAAGCAATAAGAAAGATAAGGGACAGCATCCCCCATACCTTAAAAATAGAGGTGGAGGTCCAGGATACAGGGCAGCTTGATGAAGCCCTTGAGGCAGAAGCTGATATAATAATGCTTGATAATATGGATATCCCTAAAATAAAGGATGCTGTCAGCAAAATAAGGGAAATGGCCAAAAAAGAAACTTTGGTGGAAGTATCCGGAAACATCACAATCGAAAACCTGGAAAAATACTGCCAGACCGGTGCAGACCTTGTCTCATCAGGATATTTAACCCATTCAGCCCCTGCTGCGGATTTCTCCATGAAGTTTTACCCTGTTTAGACTCTCAGCTTTTTTTTAAGCTCGGGGATCTTCTCTTGTGCAGCCAAGAGCCCTTTATTTATGATCTCAGAGCCTTTTTGAAAATCAAAGAAGCCGTAGTCTCCCACCTTGGGCTCTATAATTATATCAGCCTGCTGGATGTACCTTCTGGTCATCTCTCTCTGTATTATATTAAAACTGGTATTCAGTATCTCATATGTGTTCGGATAATTATTTTTTGCCCTTTTTCCTATTAGCTTTTTTAAAGACCCCATAAAACGGTTTTCCTCTTTTATGTTGCTTATCTGCTTATAATACTCGGATAAGTCTCTTTGCCTTTCTGTGGAAATAGCTACAGCAATGGTCAAATCGACATCAAACATACCCAGGGCTTCTGTAGGAAGAGGCTCTACCACTCCGCCGTCCACCAGGACCATCTTTCCCATGGTCACGGGTGAAAACAGGCCCGGTATGGATATGGAAGCCTTGACCGCATCCACCAGGTCACCAGAGCAGAGGACCACCTTTTCTTGTTTTATCATGTCCACTGCCACGCAGCAGAACTGTGGGCAGCACTTCTCAAATGTCTTATCCTTTAAAAATTGTTCCAGGATCTTTTCCACCCGCCTTCCGTTTATGATACCCATCTTGGGCAGGGTGATATCAGAAAAAAGCATTATGGTCCTCCAGTCCATGTTATGGACATATTCTTCAAGTCCTTCTAGGGGGGTCCCGGTACAGTAAAACGAACCAACTATGGCCCCCATGCTGGTCCCGCTTACTGCATCCGGTTTAATTCCTAGGTCTCTTAAGACCTTTAATACTCCAATATGGGATAATGCCCTTGCAGCTCCCCCGCAAAGGGCAAGCCCGATCTTTTTTTTTCTGGAAATCATATTTTTATTATAATACTAAAAAGTTTTATAGCATAACCTAATCTTTTTGGATCAATTCCAAAAATGCATCGATTATATGGGGGTCGAACTGGGTGCCGGAGTTTTGTCTGAGTTCATCGATAGCCTGCTCCTTGGTCATTCTTCCTTTATATGTGCAGCCATGGCGCATGACATCATAAGCATCTACAACTGAAAGAATTCTTGCCAGCAAAGGTACCTGCTCTCCTTTTAGGCCCTGCGGGTATCCTTTTCCGTCCCATCTCTCATGGTGGGAAAGTATCGCCTCTGCTATATGGGAAAGCTGGGGGAGGGCATCTGCAATATTATACCCTACCTCGGGATGCCTTTTTATCTGTCTCCATTGGTCAGCGGTAAGAGGCTCCTTCCTTTTAAAAATATGGTCGTCTACAGATATCTTCCCAATATCATGGTATACAGCCAGAAGGGCTAATTTTTTAAGGTTTTCCTCAGAAAGCGATAATGATGCACCTAAAGACAGTGCCATGTCCCGGACCCGGTCAGCGTGTTCACGGTTGTAATAGCTTTTTTGGAACAGGGTCTCTTGAAGAGAAAGGAGGACCTTATAGGATATTTCTTTTTTTTCCAAAAGCTTTTGCCTATACATCTTATCCTCAGCCTTCCTTATGACCACTTGTATCTTTTCACCCTCTTTTACCTTGGTCTCCCTTCCAAGAGAGAGGCTTATGGGTATTTGGAGAATAGAAGAACCTTCTGCGTTTTCCCTTATCCTTTTGGCGGCTTCATCTGCTGCAGTTTCTGAGGTCTTGGGAAGAAGCACTGCAAACTCATCCCCTCCCCATCTTGCTATTATATCGCCTTTTCTGCAGGATTTTTTGATGATATTTGCCGCTTCCTGAAGGAGCCTGTCCCCCTTCTGGTGCCCAAAGGCATCATTTACAAGTTTCAGGCAATTTACATCTCCTATTATTATGCTCAAAGGAAGCTGGCGGTTATTATTGAGTCTCTTGAGCTCTTCTTCAAAATAAGCACGGTTATACAACGAGGTCAATGAATCATGAAAAGATTTGTATCTGAGCTGCCTCTCATACCTTTTCCTCTCACTTATGTCCCTTACGATGCCCTGATAATATGCAGGCTTGCCGCCCTTGTATATAGCTCTTGAACTTATCTCCACCCATATAGGCTTTCCATCTTTTTTTCTAAACCTTGCTTCAAATGGCTTGTCTCTCTGCTCGGGAGAGGGCCTTTTTTTCTTTTCTATATATATTTCACTGGATATATCTTTGGATACCAGTTCTCTTTTGCTTGCGTAGCCCAGCATCTTTACAAGCGCAGGATTGGCATCCAAATACTTTCCCTCCAATGTGCTCAAATAGATCCCGTCCCTTGAATTGTCAAAAAGCCTCCTATACCTTTCCTCGCTCTCCGCCAAGGCTTTTTCTTTCTTTTTTAACTCATCTATATCCACCAGAACGGCTCTGGCACCTTCTATCCTATTCCCTTTTCCGAGAATAGGGCCTATATATCCTATTACGGGAAGCTCTTCCCCTCCACAGGCCAAAATTGAAAATTCAAACAGCCTGTGCCTTTTATGCTTATTTTCCATAGTGGCCAGATATTCCTTTTCTACCCTCATCCTGTCTTTTTTTGCAACTATATCAAGCAATCCCAGCCCTGGAGCATCGCCTTCTTTTCCCAGCACCTTCTTGCCGCTGTGGTTTATGTATGTTATCCGGCCTTCCTTATTTGTCTCAAAGACGATGTCCTGCAGAAGTTTCAATGTATCTTCGAATTTGCGCTTATTTTTTTCAAGCTGTTCTTCTACGGTCTTTCTGGATGTAATGTCAAGGGATATCCCCCCAAGCATGGTGCCCTGGGGGTCAGGAATAGGGAATTTGTAGCTTAAAAAAGTCTTTTTATCTTCTCCGGCGCCGATGTTCTCTTCAAAGACCACGGCTTTATTTTCTGATAGCACCTCAAGATCGTTTTCCCTAAGCTTTTTAGCGGTATCGGGGGGGAATATATCTTCATTTTTTCTCCCCAGCATGCTTCCGGTATCCAAATTTAAATTTTTTTCAAAATAAGAATTCAAAAATACATACCGGCCTTCCCCGTCTTTTATATATGCAGCTCCGGGAAGATGGTCTGAAAAGAGCTTGAATTTCTGCTCTGTATTTTTTAAGGATTTTAGGGTCTTTGCATTGGTTATACCTGATTTTATCCTGGAGGCACTTCCAAAAAATCTTTTAGATAAATTTTTTTTAAAAAAAACTTGCTTTATCATACTCAATATTCTAACATAAAAAGCTCAAATATTTGCTCTTTTAAAACTAATGAGCACTTTTTTGCAATTTCTGAAAGGATAATCAAATAACTATGGATTTAAAAAAGAAGATACTGGTATCAATAATATCACTATTGGTGGTATCCCTCATATCTTCCTGTGTACCCGATATAGCTACAAAACAGGAAGAGACCGAGATTCTGGGAGGAGAAAACGACTTTGACTATGAAGTAGCAGAGAAGACTCCCGAAGAAGAACCGCAAGAAGAAGAGAAGACAGCAGAGACCATTCAAGAGATCACAGAAGCCGACCTGGATGACGCAGAGGTGCAGAGACAATATTTTTTAAAAGGTGTAGAAAATTTCCAGCAAGAAAAGTACCTGGAGGCACATGCTTATCTTAGCAGGATAGAAGACTCGTACCTGATACTGCAGGACTATATATACTATTATCTTGCAAGAGGGCTATACAAGCAGGGTTATTACCCTGCCTCCCAGAAGTATTATGCGCTGCTGCTTGAAGAGCATCCCACAAGCATCTGGGTGGAAAGGGCAAACCGGGAATATGCAGACATTCATTTTCAACAGGAGGACTACCAGAAAGCGGCAGAGCTTTACAGCAGGTTTTATGATAATTACCCGGAATCCGATTATGGGCCTTACACCCTTTTCCAGCTGGCGGTATGCCAGGACCAGCAGGGGGATATAGAGGAAGCCTACAGCAATTACATAAACATATGGCTGGATTATCCCACTACAGATTTTGCATCAAGCGCCTACAATAACCTTGAAAGGCTTATAGAAGAGAACGATATGGAAGCCTTTGTCCCCACCGCTGACCAGGCCTTTGACAGGGCTATGATATTTTTTTATGACCGACAGTACAAGACCGCTTTAAGCCAGCTGAACCATATACTCAAGCAATATGATATAAGCAGCTTGATGGAAGCCAATGTATTTTTCAGGATGGGGATGTCAAATTATAATATGAGAGAGTATGGCCTTGCCAGAGATTTCCTTCTTTCAGCATATGAGGTCGCTGAAGGAAGGGGCGTGGCTGATGACGCCTTGTATTTTTTAGCCAGAGCTGAGACCAACCTGGGCCGCAGCAGCCAGGCACTGGATTATTATCAACAGCTTCTGGATAAATATCCCCAAAGCAGCCGCAGGGATGACACCCTGTACAGGATGGGCAGGATATATTATTTTGATGATGAGCTTGATAAAGCCATCGAGATGTTCTGCAGGATGGTAGACCAGTACAGCGGCGGCCAGACAGAAAACCTGCTCTGGGAACTGGGATGGCTATATTACAATAATGATGATTTCCATCGCGCTGAAGATATATTTGAAAACCTGGCATTGACTTTCAGGGGAACAGAAATTGGAGAAAAGGGTCTTTTCTGGCAGGCAAAATCCCTTGAAAAAAGAGGCCAGGATGAAGATGCCATAAAGCTTCTAGAAAGGATCGTGGCCCAAAATTCCTACTCCTTCTATACCTTCTCCGCTCAACAGGTACTGGAAGAAAAAGGCATAGAGGCAGAGATTCCTCCCCTGGACAGGACCGCCAGCCTGCTCAATCCCCAGATAATAGACGTAGTCCCGATGGTCTTCAATGCCCTGGAAGACGAAAGCGCAAATGATAATAATATACCGCTCCACATAAGGAAAGCCGTAGAGCTTTTAAAAATAGAACTATTTGAAACAGCATCATCGGAAGTAGAAGCAGGCAGGGATGCTTTTGGTAATGATCCCTACAGCATACTGATGCTTTCCACATTTTTCTATCAGTCTCATGATTACAGAAACAGCATAAGCATGCTGACCAGGAACAGGAGCAGCTTCGCTTCAGGCATGGAAAGCCCCTACAAGGATTACTATTATTATCTTCTTTTCCCTTATGCCTTCCTGGATATGGTAGAAGAATATGGAGAACAATATGATGTCGACCCCCTGTTCGTGCTGGCTATCATGAGGCAGGAAAGCCGTTTCCAGTCACATGTCAGCTCATGGGCCGGAGCCAGGGGGCTTATGCAGGTAATGCCTGCAACAGGCAGAGAGATAGCAGGGCAGATGGGCCTTGCCGGTTTTAACATCGACCAGCTTTTTGATGCCGAGCAAAGCATCATGATGGGGTCCTATTACCTAAGGCAGCAGCTTAACAGGTTTGACGGCAACATGTACTTCGCCTCCGCCGCCTATAATGCCGGCCCTGGATCCATGCAAAGATGGCAGGCAAGATGGGGCGATAAAGATATATATGAATTTATAGAAAACATACCTTTTGATGAGACCAGGGATTATGTGAAAAAGGTAATGGGGAATTATTACGTCTATAAACTGCTGTACGGTTAGATTACCCTTAACAGGGTAAGCCATAAGGATATGCTTACCAAGGATAATATGGATGTAACTATAAGGGCTGAGGATACCATGTCTGAATCGGAATGGTATCCTTTAGCCATTATGTAAGCAGCAACAGCAAGGGGCATAGAAAAAAGGACCACAATAATATCCCTGTCCACCTTTTGAAGCCCGAAGACGAATTCAGCCACAAAAAATGCTATTGCAGGCATGACCAGGAGCTTGGCCGTGCTTATCAATGACAGCAGCTTTATATTTTTCTTGATGTGAAAAAAGTGAAATGAAGCTCCTATTGCCAGCAATGCCAGCCCTATGACCATGGAAGAGAGTATGTCCAAAACCCCGGAGACCACCGGAGGTATGTCTATGTTAATATAAGATATTATTATCCCCAGTACAGCGGATATGACCAAAGGGTCCGTAGCCATTTCCCTTAGCAGCCTGCCTGCCTCGATACGTTCTTTTTTATTATAAAACTTAAATAAAAGTACTGTCACAACTATGTTTAAAGGCATAAGAAATGCTACTACAAGGCTTGCCTTTGCAAGGGCAAGGCTGTTATAAGCAGAAAGTATTATAGGAAAACCGATAAAAGCCATGTTGCAGCGGAATGAAGAGACCAAAAAAGCGCCTTTTGTCTTCCCTGGAATAGCAGTAAAATTAACCGCTAAAAAAAGGATGGCTATATAAATAAAATATGCAGAATATATTACTCCCAGGATCCTGGCATCAAAGATTTCTGTCAGGCTGTACTGGGATACGGTTAATATGACCAATGCAGGCAGCCCTATATTATAAGCTATGCTGTTTAACCCCTGCACTCCCTTATCACCGATGATCCCTTTTAACCTTATAAGGTACCCTACCCCTATTACTGCAAATATGGGGACGGTGATGACAAGTACCTCGACAACCAGGCCCAAGACAATATTCATGACCTGAAGTAATCCATTATTTTATAAAGGGCTTCCCTTCTTTTTTCTCCGCTGATATCAGCTATGACGGCACCCGCCCTGGACAGATAAAGATCAAATTTTTCTTGGGCGGTCTTTACAGCGCCTGTGGTTCTGACCATATCCAGTATCCATTCTATCTCGTCTTCACTTATATACTTTTTTCCTAAAATGCCCTTGGACGCCTTCCTAAAACCCGGGTCCTTTAGGGCATAGATCACAGGAAGAGTTATATTTCCCTGCTTAATATCATTTCCAATTGGCTTGCCTATGTCTTTTTTCCTGTTTACCCCTATATCCAAAAGATCATCGTTTATCTGAAATGCTGTGCCCAGAAGCTGGCCGAATTCCCTCAGGTTGGCTATGTCTGCTTCAGATGAGCCCGATAACATTCCCCCCAGTACACAGCTTACCTTAAAAAGGGATGATGTCTTTTCGTTAATCATATTAAAATAGGCCTTTTCCGACTGGTTGATTTTTTTATGTTTTTTAAGCTGGTCAAATTCACCTTTTACCAAATACTCAACAGCCCGGGACATCTCTTTTAAAATCCTCGGGCGGTTGTACAGGTTTAGCAAGTAAAATGTATGCGTAAATAAATAATTGCCTATGTATTTTGCTGTGTCATTGTCATAGACAGTATGGATGGTCTTTTTTCCTCTCCTCAATTCAGACCTGTCTATGATATCATCGTGTATCAGGGAAGCGGTATGTATTATCTCTATTGAAGCTGCTGCAGGCAAAAGATACTGTACATCATAATCTTTGTTTTTTGCGCTTATTAAAAAGAGGCCCGGCCTTATCCTTTTTCCTCCAGCCAAAAGGGTGTTGGATAGCCCGTCCCGCAGCAGGCCATCCGTGTTTTGCACAAAATACTGTAGATACTGTTCTAATCTCTGAAGGTCCTTTTCCAAAAATCTAAAGACCTCAAGCCCTTTTAGCATTCAGCGTTTCCTCCCAAATACTGCCTCAGTTAATATATTAAACCAATTAAACCTGCGATTGAACAAAGGAAATTCAAGCTCCTTTTTCTCACAGACCGTGGACATGCTGTAACGGTCTGTGTCCTCCTTCAGCTTTTTAAGCTTGGCCCTTCTTTCATCGATATCCTCTATCTGCATTATGGAATCTATCTTTTTCATGGTCTTTAAGGCATTTTCTATCCTGTCCTGGTTTTTATCTGCTACCTGTCCAGAGATGGACCCAGCCTGTTTTTTAAGGCTGTTAAGCCCTAGGGCCGCCTGGTATGTAGAATCCACAAGGTCATGGCGGCTAAGGGAGGTGCTTTCATAATTCAGGATATATTTCCAGGACGGCTGGGTTATTGCCTGTATGTGTTCTGAAAGGGTCTTCCTGGTAAGCTTGTACCCAAATTTTTCAGGATTGCAGAATGCCCTGCTTCCAGGGTCTATGAAAGGGGCCATGGGAGAGATGAAAGGCATAAATCTCTTATCCCAGTTCAGCCTTTCATAAGTTTTTTGGCAAAAGCTTACCGTATCAAGGACAGAATCCTTGTCCTGGCCGGGAAGGCCGGTCATAAAATAGGTGTCGAAACGCACCGCACCCTTTTTTAATGCATAGCCAATACCTTCTACAAGCTCCTGGTTGGAAAAATCGCATTTGCCCATCTTTTTCCTTATCTTTGGATCATGTGAATCAGGGGATATCTCATAAAGGACATTGCTGAAAATATCTGAGGCCGTATCGAAGAACCATCTTTGCGGAGGGCTGAAAAATTCAAAGAAGATCTGTATGCCTGATGGCAGCCCCCTGGCATATCCAAAAAATTCTTTTACATAATCCTGGCCATTACTGTTTATGTCCCCTAATATGAAAATGGGCGCATTTATGTACCTGTTTATGTTTCCTATCTCCTCCACCAGTTTTTTAGGGGACCGGTACGCTGGCTTTTTCCTGCAGCCAAACAGGTCAAAAGCACTCTTGGAACCTCCGCAGCCAGAGCATTCTAGTGGGCAGCCTCTTACAATGGGGATTGTGGTGATAGGATAACGGAGCCAGCCCGCAAAGGGTATAGTGCTTTTTAAATCCCTAAACCTTAACACCTGTTTAAACATTATGCGATAATCAAAATCTATTTCTTCCAGATCAGTGGATATACAATCCAATGGATTTTCATAGACCTTACCGCCTTTTTTATAGACCAGGTTGGGCACATCGGATAGCCTTCTTGTATCAGGGCCTTTTATGGCTCCCACAAGCCTGTACATCGGCTCCTCGGTAGAATCCCCCCTTATAACATAATCTACCTGGTCAAGCAAGATAAGTTCTTTATAGAAAAAAGAAGCGCTGAAACCCCCAAATATAACCGGTGTCCGGGGATGGTATCTTTTTATTATCTTTGCAACCTCAATAGATCCCTGGCAATGGGGCAGCCAATGAAGATCTATGCCAAAAGAGCGTGCCTCCAGCCTGCTTATATACTTTTCAGCATCAAATGAACTGTCCTGGTGCATGAGGTAAGCCAGGTTGCATATCCGTACCCTGTACCCCCTCCTCTCCAGATAATTGGCCATAGTCAAAAAACCTATTGGATACATCTCAAAAATGGGTGTACTGGGCACCAGATCGCTCATGGGCCCAAACATTATGGTCTTTTTCCTAAAATCATACACGCTGGGGGCATGGATCAAGATAAGGTCTGCCTTCATCTAATATCCCCCCCGGTACTTCCCAATATGCCCATCCTTTTTTTGAGCCAGTCTGGCTCTAGGCCTGATAAAACAGAGGCCAGCTTGCCTGCGACAGAACCTCGCTTATCATTTAAAAGACTTACCTCAAGCCCCAGTCCCAGCTTAGAGGATACTTTGGGTAAAAAAGTTTTTAACTGCTCATAGCTTTTTATGAGGGTGATGTAGTTAAAGATCTTATACAGGATGCCTATATCCACATCCAGTGCCTTGCCTTTCTCTAAAAAAATGCTCCAGCCCAGAAGAAAACTGCTCTTATAAAGGGAGTTAATACCTAATAATAGGCCTCTTTTGTCCAGTAAGGGCTCTAGGAGAGCAGGCTTTTCTGCCACTTTTAAAAGCTCCCTATGGCAAAGGAGCCTATTTTTATGCATATGCTTTAGCGCATTAATTACTTCTTCAAAGACCAGGGTGTCCTCAAATCCCAAAAGGTATTTGACTGCCCTGGAATAAAAAACATCGCCAAAAAGGAGATTAATGGTATAATTTTCCTCATTTCCCCGGATTTTTTTCCGGCCGAAATCCTCAGGATCAAAAAGGTGGAACTCGCACCCCAGCCCAAGTATTTCTATACCTGTTGCCAGATTATTGACCTTATCCTCCCAGGCAGGATCCACTTTATCGGGTATGGAAGGATACAGCAGAAAAAGGCTGTGGGTGTACGGTAAAGAAAGGAGGGTATCCTCTTTAAAACTGGGAAATAGGCCCTTGACATAATCTATCTCCTGGCCCAGGATTTTTAGAATTTTTCTTTTTGCAAGATTTTCTGTTGGATTTTTAATCTTTCTTCCTTCTATCTAAGACCCTCTGGGCTTTTCCCTGGCTCCTGGCTATGGTCTGGGGCTCTTTTAGGCTTACTTTTATCCTGATGCCTATAGCAGAATAAAGCCTTTCTTCTATCGAGCTTTCAAAATCTTCCAATACCATTATCTTTTCTTGGAAAATATTTTCGGAGACCTCCACCCATACCTCAAGGACATCCATGTAATCTCTTCTATCAAGGACAATAAGATAATGCGGCTCCAAATCGCTTATATCCATAAGCACCTCTTCGATCTGTGAAGGGAAAATGTTCACTCCCCTTATGATAAGCATATCATCCGTGCGCCCCATGGGCTTGGCCATCCTGGCAAGTGTCTTGCCGCAGCTGCATTGCTCTTCTATAAGATAAGAAATATCCTTGGTTCGGTAACGTATGACCGGCATGGCCCTTTTTGTAAGAGAGGTAAACACAAGTTCCCCTTTCTGCCCTGGAGCAAGGACCTCTCCGGTGTCAGGATCTATGACCTCTACCAAAAAATGGTCCTCGTTTATGTGAAGACCTTTTTTGTGTATGCATTCACAGCTTACCCCTGGGCCTATCACCTCGCTTAGGCCATAACTGTCCAGCGCGCATATGGATAGCCTGTCCTCGATCTCCCTTCTCATGGCTTCTGTCCAGGGCTCAGCTCCGAAGAAGCCTACCTTTAGTTTAAGCCTTTTAAAATCCAAACCCACCTTTTTTGCAACTTCTGACATATACAGCGCATATGAGGGGGTGCAGCATAGTACAGTAGTCCCGAAGTCAGACATGACCTTAAGCTGCCTTTCTGTATTCCCCCCTGAAATAGGTATGACCAAAGCCCCTATCTTTTCAGCTGCATACTGGAAGCCGAAACCCCCTGTAAACATGCCAAAACCATGGCTTACCTGCACTACATCATCCTTCCTGACCCCACAGTCATACATGACCCTGGCCAAGACACCGGCCCATATCTTTAGATCTTCCCTTGTATAACCTACTACCGTAGGGTTTCCGGTTGTGCCCGAGGAGGAATGCACCCTTACTATGTCCTCATGAGGAGAACAGAAAAGGCCAAAAGGATAATTCTTTCGCAACTCTTCCTTAGTGGTAAAAGGAAGACTTTGTATGCTTTTTAGATCCTTTATCCTATAAGGGTCCAGTCCCGCCCCATCTATCCTTTCCCTGTAGAAGGTGTTTGCCTCGTATATGTGCTTGATGGTATCAGCCAGCCTTTGGGCCTGCAATGATTCAATATCGGCTCTGCTGCTGGTTGAGACCTCCGGCTCCAAGAACTTTTTATTATCAGTCACTTTAAAGCTGTTCTCCTTTTCTTTTGTCCAGTACCCGTTTAGCCTTGCCTATGCTTCTTTTTATGGTCTTTGGTTCCTTTAGCTTGACATCCACATGAATGCCGATGGCTGAATAGAGCTTATGCTCTATAGAGGACTCAAAAGCCTCAAGTTCATTCATCTTTTCCGAAAAGATATCTTCACTTACCTCTACCCAGAGCTCCATGTTGTCCAGATAGTTTTTACGGTTCACAACTATGAGGTAATGGGGCTCTATCTCCTTTACCTTCATAAGTACTTCTTCTATCTGGGAAGGGAACACGTTTACCCCCCTTATGATGAGCATATCATCTGTGCGGCCCATGGGTTTTGCCATCCTGGCATGGGTCCTGCCGCAGGGGCATACTGCAGTGTCCAGGGTAGAAAGATCCCTTGTGCGGTAACGTATTATAGGTATGCCTTCTTTGGAAATAGAGGTAAACACCATCTCCCCCCTTTGCCCGCTGGGAAGCTTTTTGCCTGTCAGGGGATCCACTATCTCAATAATAAAGTGGTCCTCAGCGACATGAAGCCCATTTTTCTCCAGGCATTCACAGCTTACCCCCGGCCCCAGGATCTCGCTTAACCCGTATATGTCTATAGCCTTTATGCTCAGCCTTGATTCGATCTCTGCCCTCATCTCTTCGGTCCAGGGCTCAGCTCCGAGGATGCCTATCCTTAAGGGAAGCTTGGAGAA
This sequence comes from Actinomycetota bacterium, assembly GCA_003563375.1. Classification (GTDB taxonomy): domain Bacteria; phylum Actinomycetota; class Humimicrobiia; order Humimicrobiales; family Humimicrobiaceae; genus Halolacustris; species Halolacustris secundus. The sequence goes on from PWSB01000214.1 coordinate 12,735, forward strand.
ATCGATGCCAATCTCATTTCCGACCTCTGCTATATACAGCGCATATGAGGGGGTGCAGCATAGGACCGTAGAACCGAAGTCAGCCATGACCTTAAGCTGCCTTTCTGTATTCCCCCCTGAGACAGGTATCACTGTGGCCCCCAGAAGCTCAGCACCATAATGCAGGCCAAGGCCTCCTGTAAAAAGTCCGTAGCCATAGCTGTTGTGAATAACATCTTCCTCCCTTACCCCCGCGCCGTAAAGGTTCCTGGCGATAAGGTTACCCCAAAGGTCGACATCGTTTTTGGTGTATCCTACCACTGTTGGATTACCTGTCGTCCCTGATGAGGAATGTATCCTTACGATCTCTCTCATTGGCCGGGCAAACATGCCGAAAGGGTAATTTAAGCGGAGGTCATCCTTGGTAGTAAAAGGAATATTCTTAAGATCATCCAGGCTATTGAAGTTATAGGGATCCAGCCCGCTTTCATCTATCTTTATCCTGTATAGCTCTACGTTCTCATAAACCCTTACAAGGGTGTGTTTTAGCCTTTCTGTCTGGAGCTTTAAAAGCTCCTCTCTTGGCATGATCTCGTAATCTTCTTCCCAATATTCACTTGCCAATGACGGCCTCCTTTTCTAAATCATTTAAAACTTCTTTCAATTACCGCCCCTGGCAGCGGCTTGGTAAACAGGCTTACCAGTATGGTGACTATAAAAGCAGCAGGAAACGCTACCAGTATAGGATCCACAGCTGACCAAGGATAGCTGGCCAGGGTGGGCCTTCCAAACAGGAGGTCCGATATCCTTATCATAGCTGAATTCTGTTCATGAATAAACAACATCCAGAAGACACTTGTCACAACCCCTACCACCATACCGCTTACAGCACCTGCTTTTGTGGATCTTTTCCAGTAAAGCCCGCAGATATACATGGGCAAGAAAGTGGCTGCGGCTACACCGAAGAAAAGAGCTGTTCCCCTTGCCACTATGCTTGTGGGAAGATAATAACCTAGGAGCACGCTTAGCACTATCCCTATTATTATTCCCACCTTGGTGGTAAGAAGCCCCCTTGTAGGCCTCTCTACAGGTATATCTTGATCATCCTGGGTCTCCCTTGCCCTTATACCTATTAAGTCCCTGGAAAAAGCGGAACCCATAGTGTGGAACTGGGAGCTTATGGTAGACATCGCAGCAGCCAAAAGGGTAAGCATAAAAAGGTATACAAACCATGGAGGCATTGCCAGGTTTATATAATTAGGTATTATGAGGTCGGTGTTGCCTCCCGATGCTTCCAATGAAATCTGTCCGGTCTGCTGGAAGAAATAAGCATTTGAAAGAGACCCTACTATAAATGCTGTACCGGTCATAAACAAAATAAAGATACCGCCCACCAGTACTGCACGGTTAAGCTCTTTTGAGCTTTTTACAGTCATAAACCTGACTACAAGCTGTGGCTGTGCCAATACACCTATCCCAACACCCATTATGATAGTAGAGACCAGAGACCACCATAACGGAGAGCCCAATGACGGCATATTGTGCCAGCCCTGGTGGCCGCCTGCCACTAAAGCATCGGGTACCCTGTCAAAGATGGCTGCAAGTCCCTGGTGGGCACTGGTAATGCCTCCCAGGCTGATGTAGGTGAAAAGGACCAGCACCAGCATCCCTAAGAACATAATGGTCCCCTGCAGGGCATCGGTATACATTACCCCTTTAAGGCC
>PWSB01000062.1 GCA_003563375.1 Actinomycetota bacterium
GACTAAGGCTGTCTTGGATAGTGCCAGAGAGACTGTACTTATAGCTGACAGTTCGAAGTTTGGCCGCTATTCCCATATAAATGTCGCCCCTCTGGACAGGGTTGATGAAGTGATAACTGATAGAGGACTTAATCCCGAAATTCAAAACCACATGAAAAGTATGGGATTAAAGGTAACAATAGTTTAGACAAAATATTCCAGAAAAAACAAACACATGATTTGAAACTATTTGACAAAAAATCGTTTTTATATTAAATTTTTATTATTAGAAAATCCCTTAATCCAAAAGGAGCAATGGTTAATAATAATTTAATTTCCCTAAAAAAAATAACTAAGACCTTTCCCGGCGTGGTAGCGGTAAATAATGTGGATTTCGATGTAAGAAAGGGAGAGGTGCATGCCCTTGTGGGGGAGAACGGTGCAGGTAAATCTACCCTTATAAAGATCCTTGCCGGGGTTTATAAACCTGATGAGGGAGTGATCCATCTTGATGGCAAAGATGTGGTATTCGGATCCACCCAGGAGTCTCAAGCCAATAAGATATCAGTCATATTCCAGGAGTTTAACCTTATGCCCTCCCTTACCGTAGCAGAAAATATTTTCATCGGGAGGGAACCAAAAATGCTCGGTGGATTAATAAACTGGAGGAAGCTAAACAAGGATGCAGGGGATATCCTGGATAAGCTCGATGTTGACGTTGACCCTAAAAAGAATGTAGGGGATATTACGCTTGCAGGCAAACAGATGGTCGAAATCGCAAAGGCGTTATCCTTTGAGACAAAGCTTATAATCATGGATGAGCCTACCGCAACCCTTACCGAGAAGGAAGTCAAAAAATTATTTGAAATAATAAGAAACCTGAGGGATCGGGGCATATCCATAATATATATATCCCACCGGCTCGAGGAGGCATTTGCACTTTCTGACCGGGTGACGGTCCTAAGGGATGGAAAAAAGATAGGCACGAAAAACACTAAAGAGACAAATGAAAATGAAATAATCGAGATGATGGTCGGAAAAGTCATAAAGGATTATTTCGGGGATGAGGTAAAGGTAGACATTGAAAAAAAAGAACCTATATTGGAGGTAAAAGACTATTCAATAGCAGATCATATATATGATATAAACTTAAAATTATATAAAGGCGAGATACTGTCCATAGCAGGGATCCTTGGGTCAGGCGCCCATCATCTTTTAAAATCACTTTATGGCATTGTCCCCATAAAATCAGGTGAAGTATTCTTTGAAGGCAAAAAAGTTGAAATCAACAAACCTAGGGATGCTATTAAGCTGGGTATAGGATTTGTGTCTGAAGACAGGAAAGACGATGGTGCTCTTCCCGATATGTCTGTGCTTCAAAACCTTTCCATCATTATAATCAAGACCCTTACCTTCCTAAAAGGCCTGGTCATCAAAGCTAAAAGGGAAAAAGAGGTTTTTGATGACATGAAAGATAAACTTGATATTAAGTTTTCAGACTATAATCAAAAGATCATATATTTAAGCGGTGGCAACCAGCAAAAAGTTATAATAGGAAGGACCCTGGTCACCAACTGTAAGGTCCTCATCCTATCAGAGCCTACAAGAGGCATTGATGTTGGTGCAAAAGCTGAGATACATAAGATAATGAGGGAGCTTGCAAGGAAAGGCATATCCATTATCATGAGTTCTTCGGAATTGCCTGAGCTGGTGAACCTTTCAACAAGGACCATTGTCCTCTATAAAGGAAAGATAGTCGAAGAATTTACCAGGGAAAACATAGATGAAGAAAAACTGGTTGCATCCCAGATCGGACAGACCGTAAATAACGATAAAGATATCCAAAGCTTAAGTGAGGCTAAATGATAAAATTTTTAAAGCTTTATGAAAAAATAGGTATATTTATATTGATCATTGCAGCCAGCATATTGCTCTCGCTTGCCAGCCCTCATTTTTTACAGCTGCGTACCATACTAAACATAATCGCCCAGGGGACATATGCTGCTATTGTGGGTTTTGGTATGACGCTGGCCCTTACCATGAAAGCGTTCGACCTCTCAGTAGATGCTGTGATGGCTTTGACCAGCGTGTTTGTGGCAATACTTATACCTATTACGGGAATCCCTTTGGCTATTGTTTTCTCTCTTCTCATAGCCTCGTCAGTGGGAATGGTAAACGGCCTTATAGTTACCAAGCTTGGTGTAAATCCTCTTATTACCACCCTTGCGATGATGACTATCATAAGGGGCGTAGCACTTTTGGTTGTGGGTGGAAGGCAGGTCATAATTGCTGATCCTCAAAGGATATTCAGGGTTATCGGGACAGGCAGGATTTTTGGGGTACCTAACCAGATATATATAATGCTTTTCTTGTTCATAGTATTTTTCCTTGTCTTGTACCACACTCCTTTCGGCAGGCATATAAGTGCTGTGGGATCCAATGAGAATGCGGCAAAGATCTCTGGGCTTAGAGTTGATTTCATTAAAATAGCTGTATTTATGCTGGTCTCTTTTACGGCCGGGGTGGTAGGGATTGTCAGGACATCCCAGTCACTTATCGGCATACCCACCATGGCTCCTGATTTTGTGCTGGTAGTGCTGACTGTAGCCATATTGGGAGGCACAAGCCTTGCGGGAGGAAAAGGTAATCTTTGGGGCACTCTCTTTGCAGGCATCTTTATAGCGATGATATATTTCGGGCTTAATCTTTTAGGGGTCCAGATATTTTATCAATTATTCGCAGTAGGGCTGGTATTGATATTTGCATTGTTCATCGATGGGATAAGGAATAGGTACCTGGCTATGGCAAAAGCTAAAGGTATCAGGATGTAATTTTTTCAAAATTTATTTTAAAAATAAGTTTTTTAGGAGATTATTAATGACAGAATTAGGTACAAAAACTTTTAGGGTAAAAGCAGCCCAGCAATGGGAAAGCCTGGGCCTGCCATTTTTGCTGGTGATGCTTGTTATTTTGTTTTCTATACTTTCACCCTTTTTTAGGACCCAGGGCAATATCCTGAGCATCCTAAGGTTTTCTTCATTTATAGCGATAGGTGCTATTGGCATGACATTCTGTATTATGGGTGGGGAATTTGACATCTCTGTAGGTTCTATGCTGGCACTTGTGGGGGTTTTAGGTGCTTCATTTGCTCCGGTTATCGGGGGTGTAGGTGCAGTACTTGCAACCATTGTAATTTCCTCATTTTTGGGTATGGTAAACGGCCTTTTTGTAACCAAGCTAAGGATACCGGCTTTTATTACCACCCTGGGCATGATGTTTATCTATAGATCCCTTGCCTATATATATACTGATAACGTGTCTGTGCATATACAAGACAGATTCTGGCTTTTTATAGGCAATGGCAGGGTCCTTGGAATACATTTTCCCATAATCCTTATGCTGGCACTGTTTGGGGCTGCCTATTTTATATTGAGAAAGACACCCTACGGGAGATATGTGATAGCAGTGGGGACAAATTCCAGTGCTGCCGAACTTTCCGGGATAAATGTTGATACTATAAAGATAGCTATTTTTGTAATGGTGGGCTTTTTTGTGGGGATCGCATCAGTTGTGATCTCTGCTAACCTAGGCGTAGCCAATCCCGGACTGATGGGCCAGGGCTATGAGTTCCAGGTAATAACTGCTGTTATCCTGGGAGGCACTATACTAGGTGGAGGAAATGGAAGCCTTGGCGGAGCTTTGATAGCTGCCATCATACTTGCCGTTCTTAGAAACGGAATGGGTATCCTGCAGGTAAGTTCTTACTGGCAGAATGTAGTGACCGGCCTGGTGCTCATATTTGCTGTAGCTTTAAACAGGGTAAGATATACTCTAATGGGACATGAGGTTTAAAGTTTTTACTAAAATCTTATTA
>PWSB01000026.1 GCA_003563375.1 Actinomycetota bacterium
AAGGGTGCTGATAAGGAAGAGATCAGGGAAGCTGCTGAATTTTTAAAAGGTGTGGCCGATGGAATAAATGTTACTGACCTGCAAAGCTCTGTTATGAGGATGAGCGCGCTTACCGCTTCGGCACTGCTTTATGAATGGGGCTATGAACCCGTGTTCCAGATGACCACAAGGGACAGGAACAGGCTGATGATACAGTCTGACCTTCTTTCAGCCTACGTATCAGGAATAAGGAACGTTCTGGCACTGACCGGTGATTATACCAATATAGGCGACCATCCCCAGGCTAAACCGGTATTCGATATGGATTCGGTGCAGCTTCTTTGGACCATGGGGACCCTTGAACAGGGCAAAGACCTGGTTGGTAACGACCTTACCCACAAGCCGGAGTTCTTTAAGGGGGCAGTGGTAAATCCTGGCGCAGACACCGAAGCTTCTTATGAACTTCAGATAATAAAGATGAAAAAAAAGGTAAAATTAGGCGCACAGTTCTTCCAGACACAGGCCATTTTCGATGCAGAGACATTTAAAAGGTTTATGGACAGGATGGAAAAAGAAAAGATAGACGTGCCGGTTATGGCAGGTATAATCCTTTTGAAATCCAAGGGAATGGCAAATTACATGAATAAATTCGTGCCCGGGGTATTTGTACCGGAAAACCTCATAGAAAAGATGGAAAAAACAGACGATAAGGTGGCCACCAGTATAGAGATAGCTTCAGACCTTATAAATGAAGTAAAACCATACTGTTCAGGAGCCCATATACAGGGTCTGGGCTGGGAGAAGCATATAAAGCCTGTAATGGAAAACGTTACATAAAATTGGCAGAAAAAATAAAAACGGTCATCCTGGGCATAGGAAACACCCTCCTTGGCGATGAAGGAGTGGGGGTTCATGCCGTAAAAAAATTGGATAGCATACAAATCCCTGGTTCAGTCCTCCTTGTAGACGGGTCCACAGCAGGATTTAAGCTCTTAGCTCTTTTTGAAAAGCATAAGGATGCCCTTTTTATAATAATCGATGCAGTCAGAGCCGGAGACCATAAAAAAAGCGGCGATGTCTACCTGGTACCCTTAGATGATTTTTACGATATAGACCATCTTGAACAAGAGCTTATTTCTTTTCACCAGACCGCACTCATAGATGTACTGGATATGTTTTATCTTACCCATGGGACCAGGATCAAAGGATACTTCATAGGTATAAATATTTCGGTCCCGGACAAACAAATATTAGACTTTTCCATGGGGCTATCCAAAAAAGTCCAGGCTTCTTTGGATAAGGTCACAGAAATAGTGAAAACACTTATATAGCCCCTTGATTTTAATTTGATTGCTAAAGGCTGCAGCCTTGGGTTAACCTTTAATCAAGTATTGTTTTAAAAAATCGGGATAAAAATGAATATAGTCATAACCGGGGCGTCCTCCGGCATAGGCAAAGCAACTGCCCATGAGTTTGCACGCAGAGGAGCAAACATCACCGTTTCAGCAAGAAGGGGCAGGGAACTTGACGAAGTGGTAAAAGAGATCGACAGTCTCGGGGGCAGGGGCCTGGCGGTTGCCTCGGATGTCTCAGACAGGGAAGAAGTGGCCAGGATCCTGGAAAGGTCATTGGAAAGTTTTGGTTCCGTAGACGTCTGGGTAAACAATGCTGCTGTATCCTGTTTTGGGAGGTTTGAAGATATACCTGAACATGTTTACCGCAGGGTCGTAGAAACAAATATAATTGGATACTTTAATGGAGCCGGCATCATCCTGCCATATTTTAAAAGGCGGAAAAAAGGGGTCCTTGTAAATGTTTCATCGGTTGCCGGAACTATTGCTGAACCCTATTCAGCCCCCTATATTGCCACCAAATTCGCAGTTAAGGGTTTTTCTTCTTCGCTTAGGGGGGAATGCATGGGAACCGGGGTAAAGGTGTGTACTGTTCTTCCCGCTTCAATCGATACCCCCATGCATCAATATGCCGCAAACTTTATGGGCAAAAAGGAAAAACCCATAGACCCGGTCATAAGTGCAGGGAAAGTAGCCAGTGCTATAGTAAGCCTGGTAAGGTTTTCCCGAAGAGAAGTACATGTGGGGCTTGGAGGAGCAGTCCTTGCCATGCTTCATCATTTAATACCCTGGATAACCGAGCCTGTCTATGCCCTTTATGTAAAGAAAGGCCACTTCCAAAAAGAGCCGCAGCCACCCTATGAGGGAAACCTTTTTGAACCTATCGAGGGTGGTTCAGTAGATGGCGGCTGGAGAAAAAAGGACGAAACTTAAAAAATTTGATCACTTCACCACAAAATTAATAAGTTTGTTGGGAACCATTATGCTCTTTAAAATTTTTTTACCTCCGATAAACCTCTGAACGTTTTCAGAGCCAAGCGCTGTCCTCTCTAATTCTTCTTTGGTGAGTCCTGCGGGCAGCTCCGCCTTATCCCTTACCTTTCCGTTCACCTGGAAGACAAAGGTGACCCTGTCTTCTTTTGCAGCCTCGACATCATAGTCCGGCCAGGGTACCCTGTGGATGCTGCCGCTGTTTCCCATCAAATGCCACAGCTCTTCAGTGATAAAAGGAGAAATAGGGGAAAGCATGATAAGCAACTTTTCCATGATATTTGAAAAAAGCTGGTCTGAGATCTCTTTTTCGCGCTTGTACATAAGGTTTACAAGCTCCATAAGAGCGCTTATGGCAGTATTGAAATTAAACCTGTCAAATATGTCCCCGTTTACTTTTTTAATCGTCTGGTGGAGCTTTTTATAGGCCTCTTTTTCAGCCCCTTCAAGACCGGCTCCGGTAAATCCTTCCTTACTAACGGAACCTTTCATTCGCTCCTGGGCCAGCCTCCAGATCCTGGAAAGAAACCTGTTTGCTCCTTCTACTCCGGTCTCGCTCCAGTCTACAGCAGCATCAGCAGGACCCATGAACAGCATATACAGCCTCAGGGTATCAGAACCATACCGGTTGTATACCTCTGCAGGGCTCACAAGGTTCCCCCTGGATTTTGACATCCTTTTTCCGCCCAGGTTTACCACTCCATGCGGAAAATATCTGGAGAAAGGCTCTTTAAAACCTATGAGGCGGGCATCATAGAGGACCTTGGTAAAGAACCTTGCATATATAAGGTGCATGGTGGCATGTTCTATCCCCCCTATATACTGGTCCACAGGCATCCAGTAATCTGCTTCTCCTCTCTGGAAAGCCTCCCTTTCATCATGGGGGCTGCAGTATCTCAGGAAATACCAGGAGGAACATAAAAACGTGTCCATGGTATCAGTTTCCCTCTTTGCCTCTCCACCGCAAGTTGGGCAGGAAGTGTTGACAAAAGACGGGCTGTAAGCAAGGGGTGAGAGACCGGTAGGCTTAAAATCTACATCATAGGGAAGCTTGACCGGAAGGCTGTCCTCAGGTACTGGGACCGTGCCGCATTTCTGGCAGTATACTATAGGTATAGGAGCACCCCAATATCTCTGTCGAGATATGAGCCAGTCTTTGAGCTTATAGTTTATTTCAAATTTCCCAATTCCTTTTTCGGCTAGATGTTCGGTTATTTTTTTCTTCCCTTCTCCGGAAGGCATACCGGTAAACCGCCCAGAATTGACCATTATCCCTTCAGACTGATAGGCAGAATCCAGGTCCTGTCTTGGCGTGCCGTCAGGTGATATCACCTGCTTGATGGGTATCCTATACTTTTTGGCAAAATCAAAATCCCTTTCATCATGGCCGGGGACTGCCATTATTGCCCCAGTTCCGTATTCAAGAAGGACATAATTTGCTATCCAGATAGGCACCTTTTCTCCGGTAAGGGGATTTACTGCATAACTTCCTGTAAAACAGCCT
>PWSB01000120.1 GCA_003563375.1 Actinomycetota bacterium
AAGATCAACCAGAAAATAAATAACCTCAAGGAATATAATGAGAATATATTGGAAAACATACCTATAGGCATTTGTGTAGTTGATACTGGCTATATAATAAATGCCTGTAATTCCAGTTTTTGCCGTATGGCCAAAAAAGAAAAGGACGACCTGATGGGCAGCAATATCTCAAAAATAGGCCTCAGGGTCAAGGGCTATAATATAAAAAGGTTGTTGCGCAAGGTCCTAAAAATTAAAAAAAACCGGTCTTTTGAGAGTGTAGAGTACGGCTTTGCAAAAGAGGACAAGGTCTGCAATCTTAACCTGGCCCTGTTTGAAGTAAACAGCAATATAGACGGCATTATTATAATAATCGATGACATAACCGAGAAAACAAGGATGGAAGAGACATTAAGGGATTTTAAAAGACTTGCCCAGCTGGGGGAGCTTGCTGCGCATGTAGCCCATGAGATAAGAAATCCCCTGGTTTCCATAGGGGGATATACCCGCAGGCTCAAAAAAAAGTATGAACAGGGCCAAAAAATGGAGATAGGATACTTGAATATAATCATCCAGGAAGTCGAGAGGCTTGAGGACATACTAAGGGAAACCCTTCAATTCTCAGCTAAAAAAGAGCCAATACATAAAGAAATAGACCTTATTATGGTTATAAGGGAGTGTGTCCGAATCGTCTCTTCTTATGCAGAAGATAAAAGTGTCGGCCTCCTATTGGACATAGACCGGCCGCAGGATACCCTTTTTATAAACGGGTCGAGGCAGCAGTTAAAACAGGCGTTTATAAACATTATCAAAAATTCAATAGAAGCTTCGCAGGGAGGAGAAGAGGTAAAGGTCAGCTTGGGCCGTAAAAAAGGCACCGCTGCCATAAATATTGAGAATAAAGGACTTATAGTTGAGCCGAAAGATATAGAAAAAATATTTTTGCCTTTTTACTCCACAAAAGAAGACGGCACCGGACTGGGACTTGCCATAACAAAAAAAATAATCCTCGACCATAATGGCAAGATCGGGGTAAACAGCGAAAAAGGTAATACTATTTTTACCATTACACTTCCTATTGGAGGCAGCTATGAAAAAAATACTGGTAGTTGAGGACGACGATAATATAAGGGAACTATATAAGGCAGAGCTTATGGATGAAGGCTATGAGGTGGTAACCGCCTGTGACGGTGCCCAGGGCTATGAATCTTACTTAAAGGAAAAACCTGACCTGGTGACCATAGATATCAAGATGGAGGGGGCAGACGGAATAAGCCTCATGCATAAGATAAGGAAAGGGGATAAGAAGACCCCTATTATAATCTATACCGCTTATGGAGAATATTCCCAGGATTTTGCTACCTGGGCGGCCAATGAATACCTGGTAAAATCGGCGGATCTGGACCAGCTTAAGGAAAAAATAAAAGAATTCTTGCCGTAATATCAAGGGATTTTGCAAAAAATAATAAAAGGAATATAATTAACCAGTTTTTATAAAGGAAGGAGTGCTAAAGATTGCCTGAACTGAGAAAAGACCTGATAACAGGCGACTGGGTGATAATAGCCACCGAAAGGGCCAAAAGGCCTGACAAGTTTAGGGGTCAGCCCCAGGCCGAGGCCTCGGTTACAGATACCGAAAGCTGCCCTTTTTGCGCAGGAAATGAATATATGACCCCAAAGGAAGTCTTTTCTATCGGTGCATCCAGGGACAGTAAGCCTGACCGGCAAGGATGGCAGGTAAGGGTGGTACCCAATAAATTCCCTGCCCTTATATCCGGGCTGCCCCTGCATACCAAGAAAAAGGGCATTTACGATACCATGGAGGGTTTTGGGATCCACGAGGTGGTAATCCTTACCCCAAGGCATATATGTGACATAAGCAGGCTTCCCCGTACCGGTCTCGTGTCCATGCTGGAGGCTTACCGGCAGAGGATAGCTAGACTGAAGATGGATGAAAAAATAAAATCAATCATAATTATGCATAACCAGGGCAGGGAAGCCGGGGCATCCCTGGACCATATTCATTCCCAACTTTTTGCCCTTCCCATCATACCCCCGGAAATAGGCAAGGAGATAAAGGGGACCATAGCTTATTTTAATTATCACAAGCACTGTGCGCTGTGTGATATCTTGGATTTTGAGGATAAAGAAAAAATCAGGACGGTCTGGCAGGATAAGCATTTTGCGGTTTTGCAGCCTTTTGCTTCAAAATCTCCCTTTGAAACCTGGATAGTTCCCAAAAAACACAGCCCTTATTTTGATGAAATAAGCGATGAAGAAATAAAGTCTTTAGCTTTTTGCCTCAAGCTCATCCTGGATTTTTTCTATGAAGACCTGGATAATCCGGCTTTCAACTATTTTATACACACGAGCCCTACGCTTATAGATACAAGTAAATATTTTCACTGGCACCTTGAACTTTTGCCCAAGCTAACCATCAAGGCTGGGTTTGAGATGGGCACTGGTGTGAACATCAATATAACCACACCGGAATCTACAGCTGAATATATAAAAGAAAAAATTGAATCCATCAAGGCCGGGGTTTGACTTAAATTATGCAAAATAATCTAATAAATGCAGTGCATAAAACCATTGAAAAACACTGCATGTTAAAAAAAAATGATAGCGTGCTCGTATCAGTATCCGGAGGGCCTGATTCAGTTTTTCTCCTCCATTGCTTAAAAGAGCTCGCACCCTGTTACGGCCTTGGCTTGCATGTTTTCCACCTTGACCACCTTACCCGGGGTGGAGACTCTGGAAGGGATGCTCTTTTTGTTAAAGCCATGTGCCAAAGAGAGGGCCTTTCTCTCGAGCTGCAGAGGATAGATGCCCAGGCATGGGCCCAAAAAAGAGGTCTCTCATTTCAGGAAGGGGCAAGGGTCTTAAGACTCAGACTTTTAAAGGAGACTGCCAAAAAACATGGTCTGGAAAAGATAGCTCTCGGCCATCAGGCAGATGACAGTATAGAGACCTTCTTTTTGAACCTTCTCCGGGGAAGCGGGATAAGCGGCTTAGGCGCCATTAAGCCAGTTTCAGGTTGCATAATAAGGCCGCTGGTTGAAATTTACAGGCAGCAAATATTAGATTATTTAAAAGACGGCAAGATCGCTTACCGGACAGACCATACCAATCTGGAGCATACTTATACCAGAAACAGGGTAAGGAACCTGCTTTTTCCCCTGCTCGAAAAGGAATTTGGCCCTGACTTTAAAAAAAACATATATACCCTTACCCGCATAGCCCGGGATGAAGATATATTTATGAGAAGGCTTGCCCAGGAAGCTATTGATAAAAACTGTAAAAAAATTGATTTAAGAGGAAAGACGATTTTGCTAAAAATGGATATTTCTTTTCTGGAAGGGCTTGACAATGCCCTGGCCAGGAGGGTGCTCAGGGAGGCTATAATCAGGGTCAAGGGCCACAGCCGGGATATTACCAGTAAAAACATAGAAGATATGCGAAACCTGGGGCATATGGGGGGAGAGGCAAAAAAAATCCAGCCCAGGTCCGATGTGCTGGTGGTAAAAGAAAAAAAATACCTTTATTTTATTGACCTGGAAAAAAAGAAAAACCTTCCTGTTGAATATAAGGCTTTTTTCACAAAAGAAGGCCCAACCGAGAAGAGCCTAAACATAGGAGAGACCAGGTTCTATAGGTCTTTTAACCTATATGTTTTTTCAGATATAAGAGAGCCCATTCCCAATGACTATAAAAAGGCATCCCCTATGGAAGCTTTCCTCGATTATGATAAAATATCATTTCCTGTTAAAATTAGGGCTTGGCAGGAAGGCGATACTTTCTTGCCCCTAGGTACAGGCGGGGAGAAAAAATTGCAGGATTTATTTACTGACCAGAAGATACCCAGGCATAAAAGGAGCCTGACTCCAATATTTACGGACCGGCAAAAGATCATTTGGGTGGGCGGCCTTAGGATAGATGAAAGGGTCAAGGTAAGACCGGTTACCAAAAAAATCTTATATATTAAAATTTATAAAAAGAGGCCTGATGTGTATGTATGAATACAAGGTGGAAAACGGACAAAAAATAGTTACCTGTGGAAACAAGAGGATAAAGGTCCTTATATATGAAGAAGAGCTTCAAAAAAAAATAAAAGAGCTTGGCAGAAAGATCACTGGAGATTACAAGGGAAAAGAGCCTGTACTTGTCGCGGTCCTCAGAGGTTCTTTTATATTTATTGCAGATATAAGCCGGCAGATAGCCATTCCGGTGATATTTGATTTTATGGCTGTCTCAAGCTATGGGGATTCAAAATTCAGTTCAGGGATAGTGAGGATCACCAAGGACTTGGAGTTTAATATTGAAGGAAAAGAGGTTATAATAATAGAAGACATTGTTGATTCAGGCAGGACACTGAACTACCTCATGAAAAACCTTGGGGCGAGAAATCCTAAATCTATCGAGGTCTGTGCCCTGCTGGACAAAAAGGTACCGGGAAAGAAAAAAAATGCTATAAAATACAAAGGGTTTGAAATACCTAACAGGTTTGTGGTAGGTTATGGTCTTGATTTTGCAGAAAAATACCGCAACTTCCCATTTATTGGGTATATTGAAAACGGATAGCAATTAAGATATTATTTAGGTGTCAATCAACCTATATTTTGTAAAAAAGGAGATGTTTGGATTTTGAAAAAAGAACCTAACAATAAGGGTTTTAAAAATAGAAGTTTTAAAAATATTGCGCTTCTTATCCTGCTGATGGTGGTCATGTTCATGATATTCAGGAACCCGTTGTTTTTATCAGAGGAAACCAGGGAGCTTTCCATGAATGAGTTCATCACAGAAGTAGAGGAAGGCAATATAAATACAGATACCCCCTTGGTAGTCAAAGGAGAGGATAAAGTGGTCGAAGGGGAGCTGGCCGATGGGACCTTGTTTACGGTCTCGTTTTTGGAGAATTATGATGTATCCCAGTTTCTTTTGCAAGAAGATATCCCTTTCAGGGTGGATAACCAGGGTCAATCCATATGGATCCAGATCTTGGTCGGGGCCCTACCCTTCCTCCTTATCTTTGGCCTTATATTCTTTATGATGAACCAGATGCAGGGAGGAGGCTCCAAGGTGCTCCAGTTCGGAAAAAGCAAGGCACGGCTGGCCAGCAAGGGCAAGCAGAGGGTTACCTTCAAAGACGTAGCTGGGGCTGACGAAGCGGTAGAGGAGTTAAAAGAAGTGGAAGCATTCCTTGCAAATCCTTCTAAATTCAAGTCTATAGGGGCTAAAATACCCAAGGGAGTGATACTTTTCGGTCCTCCGGGCACAGGAAAGACGCTTTTGGCCAGGGCAGTTGCCGGAGAAGCAGGGGTTCCCTTCTTCTCGATAAGCGGCTCAGAATTTGTAGAGATGTTTGTTGGAGTCGGCGCCTCCAGGGTAAGGGACCTGTTCGCGCAGGCTAAGGCAAGCCAGCCATCCATTATTTTCATGGACGAGATAGATGCAGTGGGCAGGCATAGGGGAGCAGGACTTGGCGGAGGCCATGACGAGAGGGAACAGACCCTGAACCAGCTGCTGGTCGAGATGGACGGCTTTGACAAGGAAAGCACGGTTATCCTGATCGCCGCGACCAACAGGCCAGACATACTGGATCCTGCATTGTTGAGGCCGGGGAGGTTTGACAGGCAAATAGTGGTTGATAGGCCGGACCTTAAAGGCAGGGCAGATATACTTGAAATACATTCCCGGGGTAAGCCATTAGAAGAAGATATAAACTTGGAGACCATTGCCAGACAGACCCCAGGTTTTACCGGGGCAGATCTTGCCAACCTTTTTAATGAGGCATCACTTTTGTCTGCCAGAAAGAATAAGAAAAAGATATCAATGCTCGAAATAGAAGAGGCTGTGGAAAGGGTTGTGGCTGGGCCTGAAAGGAAAAACAGGGTCATAAGTGAAAAAGAGAAAAACATCATTGCTTATCATGAATCAGGGCATGCCATGGTCTCATACGTGCTCAAAAACACTGACCCCATACATAAGATATCCATTATTTCAAGGGGTCGTGCCCTTGGTTATGTAATGGCACTCCCTGAAGAGGACAGGTTCCTTAAATCAAAAAGGGAGCTCCTGGACACTATAACCCAGCTGCTAGGGGGAAGGGTCTCCGAAGAGATCAATTTTGATGATGTTACTTCAGGAGCCCAAAACGACCTGGAAAGGGCTACCAGGCTGGCAAGGAAGATGGTGACAGAGTTAGGGATGAGTGAAAAGCTTGGGCCCATCACCTTTAAAGGCGGAGAGTCCCAGGAGGAAGTATTCCTGGGTAGGGATATAACCAGCAGGCCGAATTACAGTGACAAGGTAGCTTCTTTGATAGATGAAGAGGTGCATGGGATAATATCAGGGTGCTATCAGATGGCCAGGAAAGTAATTGCAGAAAACAGCGAGGCCCTGTCCAGGCTCTGCAACAAACTGATGGAAAAAGAGACATTGAACCGTCAGGAAGTCCTGGAAATACTTGCTGATGTAAGAAGCGAAAAAAAACTAAAACAGGTTAGCCAGCCCAGGGAGCCCCAATTAAAGGAAGAAGGGAAGGATACCTCCAAAACAAAGACCTGATCCATTGTTTTGCGTAATCCTTTAATAAGACCGGGACCCTCCCGGTCTTATTTGTATAAATATCCTAAAATCAACAGCATAATATAAACAATTTTTTATCATTTTAGTTATAATCTTTTATAATGTATCTACCATATTATTTAATAATCTTTAGCTAGGGGCAGAAAATTGGATAAAAAGATGATAGAAGAGGGCGTACGCTTAATACTGAAAGGCATCGGTGAAGACCTTGACAGGGAGGGCCTGCTGGGTACGCCCAGAAGGGTTGCTGAGATGTATGAAGAGATCTTCAGCGGAGTGGACCAAGACCCAGCCAGGGTACTGGGCCCCATGTTCGATGAGAACCACGATGAGATCATAATGGTAAGGGACATACCTTTCTATTCAGTCTGTGAGCACCATCTTGCACCCTTCATAGGGAGGGCGCATATCGCTTATGTCCCTAACAAGTCTGGGAAGATAGTGGGATTGAGCAAGATAACCAGGGTTTTGGATATTGTGGCCAAAAGGCCCCAGGTACAGGAAAGGCTTACCAGTATTGTTGCGGACACCATCATGAAGACCATAGAGCCCCGGGGGGTCATGGTGGTTGTTGAAGCGGAGCATCTATGCATGAGCATGAGGGGAGTAAAAAAACCCGATACAAAGACAGTTACCTCCGCAGTAAAAGGTATTTTCAGGAATAACCAGGCTACCAGGGCAGAGGTTATGTCATTGATAGCAAATTGCAGATAGGAGATTAGTTTGTCTTACAAGGTCAGGGCCCTGGATCTCAATGATTCAGGAGACTCAAAGGAAGCGTTCAAAAAGACTGGGGTTACCCCCGAAGGTTTAAGGATAATGTCTCCAAAGACCGAGTTATTTTCTTTTAAGATAAGGCAGCTGAGCCCCGTGGCAGTAAATATATTAAAACAGGAAGCTCTGGCCAGGGGTGCAGAGGTTGCGGCCTCAAGGGAAAGCCTTATCAAGAAGGAGGGGACAGTTGAAGCGATACTTTTTGGCTCAAAACCTGCAATTGCAAGCATTATCAAAAAGATAAGGATACAGCCCTTCGGGCTTAAAAAACTGGCAGATGAGCTTTCCCAATACATCAAGACCCTTGAAAGAAGAAAAGTCTTGTCGATAAAGGGTGTAGAATATGAGATGGGAGGTTTTTGGATCATGGGGATATTAAATGCCACTCCTGATTCTTTTTATGACGGTGGAAGATATTTTGGGCTGGATGCAGCTCTGGCAAGATCAGAGGAGATGATAGCCCAGGGTGCCGATATAATCGATGTAGGCGGCATGTCTACCAGGCCGGGCTCTAAACCGCCCAGGACCAGTGAAGAGATCAAAAGGGCTGTTCCTGTAATAGAACATATAAAGAATAATCATGATGTACTGGTATCCATAGATACTTACCGCTCAGAGGTAGCAGGCCGGGCCCTTGAAGCAGGAGCAGATATCGTAAATGATATAAGCGGATTGGCCTTTGATGCCAAAATGCCTTCTGTGGTGGCAGAGAGCGGGGCCGCAGCGGTGATCATGCATATAAAGGGAACCCCGGAAGATATGCAAAAAAACCCGACATATGAAGATGTCGTGGAAGAGGTATATGATAGGCTGTACCTATCCACTGAAAGGGCCGTAGGGTGCGGTATCGATCCTTTGAGCATAATCATAGATCCAGGCATAGGTTTTGGAAAGACGGCAGGCCACAATCTCAAGCTTATTAGAAAATTAAAAGAGCTCAGCTTTATGGGCTTCCCTTTGCTTCTAGGGGCATCTAGGAAATCTTTTATAGAAAAAACTCTCGGATTTGGAGACAGGATTGAAGCCAGCCTGGCAGCCGCTGTTTACGGTTATCTTAACGGAGCCGATATTCTCCGGGTGCACGATGTCATAGAGACAAAAAAAGCTTTAGGGATGGTAAAGGCTATAAGGGAAAATGATGATGTATAGTGTAATTGTCCAGGACCTGCAGCTTTATGGCTACCATGGCGTAAATTTAGAAGAGAAGAAAAACGGCCAGCCTTTTCTGTTTGACATAAAAATAGAAATAGGGGATAAGGATTTTCTAAACGATGACAATATCGGGGCCACGCTAAACTATTCGGAAGTAGTGGATACCGTAAAAGAAGTAAACTCAAGCAAAAAATTTGATCTTGTAGAGACCCTGGCACAGGCAATAGCATCAAGCATCTTTGCCAGGTTCACACTTGCAGAGAAAGTTCGGGTATCCATTAAAAAGACCAAGCCCCCAATAAAAGAAAAGCTCTCGGGCGTAGGTGTAGCCTGCATTTTAGAAAGACGTTTTTTTGAGCCTTCTTCCTGCTTTCTCTCACTGGGGTCAAATGTGGGGGATAGGATGAGCAACCTGCAAAATGCAGTAAAATCGATTGCCGCCAATAGAGGCGTAAGCCTGGAAAAGATGTCATCAGTCTACAGCAGCGAGCCCATGCATGTAAAAGAGCAGGAAGATTTTTTAAATATGGTTATTTTACTGGGCGTGTCTAAATATATAAATCCGTTTGAATTTCTGGGTTTTTTAAAAAGCATAGAGCACAAGCTTGGCCGCACCGGTTATAAGAAAAGGTATGGGCCCAGGCCCATAGACATAGATATAATCTACTGGGAAGGCATACAGATAAAATCTCATTTTCTAACCCTGCCCCATCCCAGGTTCACCAAAAGAAATTTTGTTTTAAAGCCTTTAAGCGAGATCAAACCTGATTTTACCGTCAAAGGGAAAAATATAAATGATTATATAAGGGAAAAGGAATTCAGCGAAAAGGTCGAAAAACTTGATAAAGGATTACAAATATTTGATATATATTGATCTCTATGTTAAGCGTTAAAGAAGCACAGAATAAGGTATTGGATTTTGATTATAAGCCTGAAAAAGGCAGGTTGGATATCAGCAAGGCTTTGGGGTTTGTTTTTTCAGATAATATTTTCTCTCCCGCTGATATGCCGGCTGAAGATATCGCTGCTTTGGATGGGTATGCATTGAGGGCGGTGGATATAAAAGGTGCTGACAGGAATTATCCTATAAGGCTTAAGGTATACAGGAAGGAAACCAGTGATGTTTTAGAACCTTTTATCGAACCTGGGTTTTGTACCCCTATTTTTGAAGGGGCGCCTATACCTAGAGGCTGTGACTGCGTGGTGCCCGGGGAAGCCACTGAATCAGGAAAAAAGGATATACTTATATACGATGAATACGAAAGCAACCAAAACATTGTGCAGAGAGGCGAAGATGTCAAAAAGGGGAAGATGATATTCCCGTCCGGCAGGAGAATTTATCCCAAGGATATAGGTATCCTGGGGCAGATGGGCATATATGACATAGAGGTCTACCTCCCTCCAAGGGTGGCAATAGTAACCGTATATCCTAAATCAACTCCAAGGCCCGCTAAACCGGATAGCAGGGGCCTTATGCTTTCCGGCCTGTTAACTGCGACCGGAGCCGGATGCCGCAGTTATAGTGTCAGATATGAGGATGGCAAAGCGGTCAAAGCTAAGATAGCGAAAATAAAGGAAGGGTGTGACTTTCTGGCCATTACCGGGAGTAAATTTATCGGAGAATACGCTTTTTTAAACGATGTGATGCTAGAGATGGACCTGGAGCTTGGTTTCTGGAAGGTAAATCAGGATCCCGGGAGGAATCTGGCATTTTTAACCGGAAACAATAAAGCTGTGTTCTGCATTGGAGGAAACCTCACTATGCTGCTGATATGTTTTGAAGTATATTTGAGGCCTCTCCTTCTTAAGATGATGCAAAGAAAGGATCTTTTCAGCAATAAGGTCAATGCCCGGGCAGTAGAACACATAAGAAATAAGCGGGGCAAGACAAGCCTTGTCACTGTATGCTTGGAAAAGAAGCAAGGGGTATATTATTTCAAGCCCTTGGCTTGCGGGATGCTGAGCTCTATAAAATCAGCCGATGGGATAGCTTTTATATCTGAAGACACTATAGGGCTCCATCCTGGAGAGGTTGCTGAAGTGTTGAAGTTTGATAAAAATATGTAAACTTATTATACGAAAGGACCGGCATTGCTTCTAGCTATAGATGTTGGAAATACACAGACAGTCATAGGCTTGTTTGATAAGGACAAGCTCTTAAATTCCTGGAGGATGGTTACGCCCAAACACCAGACTTCAGATGAAATAGGTTCCTCTATTTTAAATTTTATGAAAAACAGCGGATATGACCCTGGTGGTGTAGCCAATATAGCTGTGTCATGTGTTGTCCCGGCCTTGGTCGATGAATTACATAAGATGGGGCACAGGTATTTTGGATCCGATATTTTTATGGTCGACAGCACTATAAATACCAGGCTTAAGCTGGATTATGAGTATCCCAGGGAAATAGGGGCAGACAGGATAGCAAATTCAACAGCTGCGGTTTCAATATATGGATTCCCTGCAATAATTGTGGATTTTGGTACAGCCACAACATTTGATGTTATTTCTTCTACAGGCATTTATGTAGGCGGGGCCATAGCCCCAGGCATTGAGATATCTTCTGATGCATTGTTCAGTTATGCTGCAAAGCTTTCCAAGGTCGACTTAAGCTGGCCGGAAAAGGCCATAGGTAAAAATACTTATGACGGTATAAGGTCGGGAATACTCTATGGATTCCTCGGCCAGGTAGATTATCTGCTGGAAAAGATCATAGAAGAGCAAAAACAGGAAGATAAGGGGTTTATCTGCCCCAAGGTCATTGCCACAGGAGGGCTTGCTTCTCTTATGAAAGGCAGAAGCAGCTATATACAAATAATAGATACTGAGCTCATCCTCAAAGGCTTAAAAATCTTGATTAGCTACAACCTGTAATATTTAAAAAATGTTTTTGAGCCACTATGAACTAAACAGCCGGAATAGATTTAATATATGGATCTAGAGACCCTGACATGTGAAATAAAAGGTTTAGTCTACAGCTACCTTAACCAAGTAAAGGCAGCCGAAGATGGCCGGATAGGGAGTTGGCTGGATGGATTTGGAGAAAAAGACTTCGGAAGTTTTCCGCTGTCTTCTTATATGTACAAAATCGGCAACATGCGGATAAAAAATCCAGTGGTTTCTGCACCCCTGGCGGGAATAAGTGATAATACTTTCAGGATATTTGCTAAATTTTTTGGCTGCGGCCTTACCTACAGCGAGATGATAACCAGTTTTGGCCTTTTTTATAACCATAAAAAAAGTATGTCTATGGCTCAGATTACAGAATTGGAGAGGCCCTGCGCAGTGCAGATATTCGGGTCCGAGTCTGATGTCATGGCTGAGGCTGCGGCAAGGACCGAAGGCATAGCCGATATGATAGATATAAATATGGGCTGCCCTGTCCCTAAAGTACTTAAAAGCGGCAGCGGCGGCTGCCTGTTAAAAGATATAGGAAAGGCTGAACGCATTATAAAGGCTGTAGTTTCAAATGTAGGGCTGCCGGTCACTGCAAAGATCAGATTAGGCTGGGACTGGCAGAGCATAAATGCACTTGATATGGCATATGCTGCTGAAGCAGCAGGGGCCAAGGCCATTGCCATACACGGCAGGACAGTTAGGCAGGGTTTTTCAGGTACAGCGGATTATTCTTACATTAAAAAGGTAAAAGAGAGAGTGAGCATCCCTGTGATTGCCAGCGGAGATATAAAGTCTCCACATACGGCAAGGGATGTATTAAAATATACAGGCTGTGATGCTATTATGGTAGGAAGGGCCGCCAAAGGGAGCATGTGGCTTTTTTTGGATATTATACTCGGATTTTTAGGCTCATATAAAGGAAGTGCTCCGGATTTGCAATGGCGCAAAAAATTTGCCCTTGCTTATTTTAATACTATGATCTATTTCAAGGGCGAGGAAAAAGCTAGCAGGGAGTTTAGGAAATACCTCAGCTGGATATTTAAGGGGCAAAGGGGAATAAGCAGGGTCAAAAAAAATTTCTTTACCATAAGAAGTTTTGAAGATGCAGCTGTTATATTAGATGACATAAAACGGGATGTAGCGCAGCCTGGTTAGCGCGCAGCGTTCGGGACGCTGAGGCCGGGGGTTCAAATCCCCCCATCCCGACCATTTCCCACCTGCTTGATAAATTTGATAATTGTTATTACAATTGGTAATAATGTAATTATTTTTATAAGGGCGGTAATATGTTAGACGATTTTAAATTGAACAGGGCTAGCAAGCTACCATATTACTATCAAGTATACAACTATTTAATAAACAAAATAAAAGATAAAAAATTACAAGAAGGCTATAAGCTTCCCAATGAGATCCAGCTGTGTGATTTATTTAATGTAAGCAGGACAACCATCAGGGAATCCCTTAGGGATCTTGAAACCAATGGTTATATAAGGAGGGGAAGAGGCCAGGGTACTTTTATCGCCAAGACAACTTCTCCCTCTACTTCTATAAACAAGGTCTCCAGTATTGTTGATGAATTAAAAGAAAAGGGCATAGATACAGAAACTAAAATTCTTGAACAAAAAACAATCAACCCCGACCCTAAATTGCAGTCTATATTAGGGATAGATGAAAATACAGGGGTTTTGTTTATAAAAAGACTGATGATCGCAGAAAATGAACCCCTTTATATAACTAATGCATATTTCCCCAATGATATCATTACAGGAATTGAAAAAGAGCAGCTCGTAAACCTGTCATTTACGCGCCTGGTCGAGGATTATTTTGGGCTGGAAGTGGTGCACAAGAAGAAAGTCCTGGAGCCGGATATTCCTGATGAGTACATCTCCAATGTTCTGAAATTTGGCGAGGATGAAAAAAAGGTGATAAACCACCTTAAAACCTATTGGAAGGTAATTTTTAAGGGCTTGGAAAGATTGATCTATTTTGAAGAATACTTCAAAAGCTCAAAAAGCAAATTCATCTTTGAATCTTAACCTTTTTTGTCTAAAGACTTATTTACATTAGTTTGTATCTGCATTCTTATCTGCTCCTGCTATTATTTCCAATCCCTCCATGTCTTCATTATGACGAGATGGTTTCAATGCCTACCGAAGAATCAGTCCATAGCGTCCATTATATTTGTGATCCTGGCTGCTGTCCTGCACCGGCCCCAAAGACAGCCCCTTGTGGCCAGGCTCTTTTTAAATACCGCACTGTCATTGCCATGGTCCATCATCCTTATCCTGTCACCCATCAGGATCTATAGCTACCACTCCCACTGATTTATCCTGGCCTCTAAACTATCTTATCAATAGATTGACTATTGAGGATTTTCCGGCCCCAGGCAGGCCGGTTATGCCGATGATATAGGCATTGCAGGTAGAAGGATATAGCTGCTTTAGATACCCGTAGATCTCCGGATCCTCTTCTTCGGCCATTCTTATAACTCTGCTGCTGCAGATATCTGTTTATTTAAGACTCCTTTTACCAGAGCATCCATTTTACCTACAACTCCTTTGTCTGCATAAGGGTCATGGCAGTAAGTGAAATAATATCCTGATAGGGGCAACCCCTGGAGAGGTCATTGAAAGGCTTGGCTGTCCCCAGTATTAGAGATCCGCAAACGGTTGCTTTTGCCAGCCTCTGTATGGCCTTATAGCAGATATTAGCTGAATCCAGATTAGGGAATATAAGGGTATTTGCTCCGCCTTTGAGAGGGCTTGTAGGACATTTTTGCA